>JAPYTO010000102.1 GCA_029941865.1 Fuerstiella sp.
GACACACGACGCTGGCTGAGTTCGCCTGCAGGAAGATCACAGGTTGACTGTGGCACGTGAAGCAGGCCGGTTCCAGGAGCGAAGCGACGCTCCGGCAATGGAACGAAGACAACGCGAACGTGCGCGAACGGCAGCATCAGGCCAATCCCGCGACCTGCAGCGCTAGTGCGTAGATCTGCTCTGTGTCCAGGACGTGATCGTTGGCTTCAAACAGGCTGGCGATGGCTTTCCGGTGGACCTTCATCTTGGTACCGCCCACCCCAATCGCTCCGTAACAAATTGTGCCGTGCTTTTCTGCAGCCTTGTCGGTGACACCGATGTCGGAGATGCCGGTCGGTGGTACGGCGTTCAAGTCGATGGCGACGGATAAGCCATCCAACGCTGCCAGTGAGCCTTCCGGAAGGAAACACACGCCAGCGGCCCCGGCGGCCACCACAAGCTGCTTACCGGAGCACAGACTTTGAAACTCTTCGACTGTCGCAGCGCCGGCCGGAGTCAATGTTCCGGCGTCTGTCTTTTTACGGATGGCATCGCAGGAAGTGGCGGCTCGATCTTCGGACCGCGACACCAAGGTCACGGCACTGCCTTCGGTCGCCAGCAACTGAGCCACTCGCTGACCGACCGGCCCCGTGCCACCCAGGACCAGAGCCGATGTTTTGGCCAGCTGCAGGTGTTTCTTAGCCGCCACGACAGCGGCGGCCGCTGTTGTGTTGCAGCCGTTGGAATCCATCATCACGGAAACTTTCATCGGCCCGAAAAATGTCGAGCCAATTTTGTCCATCAGGGCTTCGCCGTCAGTCACGTTACTGCCACCGACAAAGATGGCCGTGTTCTTCAGATCGGCGGGACCACGCGTAAATATCGCTCCATGGACAAGCCCGGTTACGTTGTCGGGGGAAATGCCGCCGTAACTGAACAGTTCGTCGACTCCGGCGTCGACCGCGACGACGCGATCAAACGTGCTGGGGGCCTGGTCAGTATCAAATTGAATCAGGATCTTCTTCATCATCTTTACTCAGTGACAGGACGTTCTTTGTTCTTTCGTCGTGGCTGCAGAGCACGGCGGTAATCGGCGAAGACATGTTCGGCCAGCAATGTGGCTTCGGCGGCCAGTTCGTCGATGCGGTTGCGAAAAATGGCAAAGGCGCTCAGTGACGGAACTGCGACTCCAAGACCCAGCAATGTTGTGATCAAAGCCCGGTAGATCCCCGGAGCCAGTTCAGAAACCTGCGGATTCGCTTTCTGTTCGAACTCCAGAAACGCCTGGATCATTCCCCAGACTGTTCCCATCAATCCCAACATCGGTGCGATCGTAGCGATCACGGACAGGTATTCGATGCGTCTAAACAGTCGCGCCATTTGCTCTGCAGCGGCGTCTTCCATTGCTTTTTCAATGGCATTGTAGTTTCCTCCCACTTCGTCGAGGCCCGCACGCAGCACTCGGCTGAGAAAGCCAGGATGTTCCTGGCAAAACTTCTTAGCTTCGTCGATTTTTCCTTCGGCAAGAAAACGATGCACTTCTTCGGCCAGTCCTGGCGGGATCAACATTGAATGACGAATGTTCATCACGTGGTCGGCAATGAGTGCCACCATCACCAGGCTCAACAGAACGATCAAATACCCCACGGAACCGCCGGCGCGGAGCATGTCACTGAGGCTGAGTCCATTGCCTGCCGCTTGCTGAACGACGACGTCGGCTGGCCCCTCCGGCTGAAATGCGACCGCAACCGGAGCGTGTAGAAGGACAATTCCGACTGATGATACAGCGGCAAACGTCAGCCATCGTGCTGTCACAGTTGGCGTCGCTTTAAGTTCAGGAAACGGTCTACCGAAATTTTGCATGCGGCCTCTTCCGTGGGCAACACGGACGTGTTGGAACTTATTCAGTGCCCGGCAAGCAATCGCCACGACGTTGTCCGGATCATATGCCGCAGAATGGTAGTAAATCGCGGCCCGCGCGCGAATCGGTGGTTCGGCATCACGAATTCATTCGGATACAATCTGACGAGACCTGAGCCTCAGATCAGACCGGCGAATACCCAAACTCGTACATCGGCGGTTGCCGGGCGCAGAAACTGACGGAACATTGCTTTGTTTCGTTAAACAGGCGACGATAATTGCCCGTCGGGACGTTTACAGAAGAGGGGCGTTCCTGGGCAGACATCTCTGATGAGTCTTATTCCTTCGACAGGAGATCCTTAAATGCATCAAAAACTTGCAATAACAACCACAACGATCGTGCTGCTGCTGGTAACGTCTCTGCAGGCCGATGAATCCGAAGCGCGAGAAAAAGCGTTTTCTGCGCGGATGTCCAACGTGACTCTGGTCGGTTCATTCACTGTCGATGGCAAGACAGATGGTCCTCCTAAGGCTGAGCGTTACGAGATTAAGAGCGTAACGAAACTGAGGGGCAACCTCTGGACGTTTGTAACGCGAGTAAAATATGGCAAGGTCGACACAAAGGTGCCGATCACCGTTCCTCTGGAATGGGCAGGCGACACGCCCATGGTGTCTCTGACAGATGCAACGTTGCCTGGACTTGGTTCGGCGTTCTCCGCACGAGTCATCTTTCACGACGATCGTTATGCCGGCACATGGCAGCACGGCAACGTGGGTGGCCACATGTTCGGGCGGATCGAAAAGACAAAGCCAGCCGCTGAGACGGAGAAACCGACCGAATGACACGGCGAAAAACAGCCTCCATGATCTTCGTCTGTTTGCTGTATGTCGGCTTGACAATCAGTGCGGTCGGTCAGGATGGGCGCGACCGAAATGACGACGCTCGTCGACCGCAGGACTACCGAAGTCGAAACTTCCTGATCCACACTGATCTGGCCAGTGACGACGCGGAAGCCCTGCTGCAGAAGATGGAGACGATGCTGAAGATCATCTCCCGTTATTGGGGAGCCCCCAATCGTAAAACGATCGAGTGCTACGTGGTGGACAACCTGGACTATTGGCCTGTCGGGTCACTTTCTCCAAACGTTCGCAACACAGTGCGTCAGGGGGGAATCACGATTGCTCAGGGATCGCGTCGCGGCAATCAGCTGAACATGAACGCTGTCGTGTACGCGTCCAACAGCTACGGTACGCCTCAGCATGAAGCCGTTCACGCGTATTGCTACCAGACATTCGGAGTGACCGGGCCCACATGGTACGCCGAGGGCATGGCAGAGTTAGGAAATTACTGGATCGAAGACGATTCAACGGTCACCGCACCGGACTATGTGATTCAGTATCTGAAGAGGTCGCCCCGCAAGAGCCTTGAGGAAATTACCGACTATCGGCAACGCACCGGAGATGGCTGGCAAAACTACACATGGCGGTGGGCGTTGTGCCATTTTCTGGTGAACAACAGGAATTACTACGACCGATTTCGTCCGATGGGTGTTGGATTTCTGACGGGAAGACCATCAACCTTCGCCCGCTCATACGCCTCAAAAATGAAGGAACTGGAGTTTGAGTTTGAATTCTTCGTCGATCATCTGCAACTTGGTTTCGACGTGGATCGTTGTGTCTGGAACTGGAAAGCGAAGTATCGAGTACAAAAAGGCACACGCCCGGTGGTCGCAAGGATCCGTGCAGATAAGGGCTGGCAGCCCGGCGGATTGAAAGTCAACGAGGGACAGGACTATCGCTTTACCGCCGAAGGAATGTGGCGAACCTCAGGCGATTCTGAGGAAGTACTCGCCGACGGCGGACCAACCGGCATTGGGAAGCTGATTGGCATTCTGTTCAATAACTATGAACTAAGCGCGCCGTTTGAACTTGGCACGGACGGCACTTTTACGGCGACAGGCGATGGACGACTTCTGCTCCGCTGCAGCGACGAGTGGAATCAACTGAGCGACAACAAAGGCACAATTTCAGTGGAATTGATGTCCGTCAAAAACGATTAAGGACTGTTCTTCAACACGCTGGGGACTGTGGCAACAGTCAGTGCGACGACTGCAGGGCAAACGCTTCGGTCTTCACGATTGGAATCGCCCCAAAACCAGGTGTCATGACTTCGATGGAAGTTTGTGAGAACTGCGCAGAATTCAGGCTGTTGGGCTTTCGGCGAATCACGGCATGAGTTTAAATCAATCGCTTCGGCGAGATCGTGGCACAGTACCGTCCCTCGCAACCAAACGTGTACCCATTCCGGGATAGAATACGTGAGTTCCTCACGACCGCGGTTACTGGTGTCCGGCGACTCGGACGAAGCGACCAGTCAGTTTTGCAGGATAATGGGCGATAGAGTGGAACTGATCCCACCGGGAATCCCCGGCGCGGAGGCGGACGGAATTCTGTTTGCCGGTGAGTTCGCGAAACGCACTCAGGATCTGCAGCTGTGTGCACAGGGTTTCCTGGACAGTGTTCCGGATGCCCTCGTCCTTGTGGACGCCGAAAACAAAGTGGTCTGGCACAATCAGATGCTTCAGGACATGGCCGGCAGCGACTCCTCGCTGATCGGCCTTTCTTTTTGGGAAGCGCTCGGAAACCCGGAAGTGATTAGCCCCACCGTGCTGCCCACTGCGCTGCCCACGAATATCGATCCCGGTCCCGATAGAATTCTGAAAGCCATCCTGAAAATGGCTGAACGCAAGTTTGTGGCGGTTCGGGCATCGCGATCACCACTGCCCCCTGGAAAAGGGCAAACGTTGCCATTAACCACGATCGTGGTTCGCGACGTTTCTGAAGAAATCCTGGAGAACCAGAAACGCGAGGCACTGTATCGAGCGGGTATCGAATTGGGAGACTTGTCGCCGGAAGAGGTGACGGAGATGTCGCCGGAGGATCGCTCTGAGCTTCTGAAGGACAAAATCCTGGAGTATTCCCAGGATATCCTTGGCTTTGAAACCATCGAAATTCGTGTGCTCAACCCGACTTCGGGCGAACTGCTGCCGCTGCTGCAAGTCGGCATGCGTTCCGAAGCAGCGACACGGCAGCTGTTTGCAAACGCAGAAGGAAACGGGGTGACCGGATATGTCGCCTCGACTGGCAACAGTCACCTGTGTGAGGACACACAATCCGACCCGCTTTACCTGAGCGGAGCTGTCGATGCTCGCAGTTCACTGACCGTGCCGTTGATCATGCACGACGAAGTACTGGGGACATTCAATGTGGAAAGTCCGGGAGCTCAGGGCTTTGATCAGAAGGATCTGGAATTCCTTGAAGTTTTCGGCTGTGTGGTGGCCATGGCTGTCAATCAGCTGCAGTTACTGGTGGCCGAAAAAGTCACCACGGCCACCGAAAGCTCAGCTCGACTGCGGCGTGAAATCGCATTGCCGACGGACGACATCCTGTCCAGTGCCACGGCCATTCTGGAAAAGTACATCGGCCACGATCCAGACGTCTGCGAAAAGCTGCAAAGCATTCTCGACAATACTCGCACCATCCGGGGCCAGATTATACGCGTTTCTGAAGAAGTGGATTCCGGCGATGTGGCGTTTCCTGGTACATCCAGCCGGCAGCGAGTCGAACGCCCTGCTCTAAAGGGCAAACGTATTCTGGTGGTGGATAGTGACGAAACCGTGCTGAAGTCTGCTCACGATCTGCTGGACCAGCACAATTGCACAGTGGAGGCTGTTCGTTCCGGTAAAGAAGCCTGCCAGATGGCCCGCACTCATCATTACGATGTCGTCCTGACCGACATTCGCCTGCCGGACATGAATGGGTACGAGTGCTTCTGTGAGATTCAGGAGATCGACGGCCGTCTGCCAGTCGTCCTGATGACCGGCTTCGGCTACGACGCCGGACATTCCATCGTCAAATCACGTCAGCGTGGTTTGAAGTCCGTGCTGTACAAACCATTCCGCCGAGAACAACTGCTGAGCGAGGTGGAAAAGGCAGTCACGCCACCGCCACCGCATCAGTAACATTGAACACGGACGCCGGTCAGCGAGTGTCGAGTCCCGGCGCGCCGACGGATGTGCCGCGGCCCCATTGGCTTTGGCAACGCGCACGATTCCAGTCATTTCGAAACAAGTCCGGACTGAACTGCCAGGCACCGGACACTGCCGTTTCGGTCTCGACAGATCAATCGACCGTTTGCCAAAACGACATGCGGCCAGGCATCTGTTTTCGAAAACACAGTTTCGGCAGCCAGTTGAGTGTACTTTTGCGGCGACCGCTTCGCCGTTTCCGCCAGTGACAGACTGCCCTTCTTTGCGTAGACGATCAGGCGATCATCGCTGGTCAGAATGCACGAACCCTGTGACCCTACTTTGCCGCCCGACCAAATTTCATTGCCGGTTTCGAAATCAACACAGTGAACGCCCCGCCACGCCCAGTAGACGTGGCCCTCGTGAATCACCGGACTGCATACGCCCGAAGCGAGTCCGTTTTCCCAGACCTTTTTCGCGCCCTGCAAGGTCACATTCAGCCGACACATCGCAAAGTGGTTATAGGCTGACGTGATAATGACCGAATCTTCGAAAACGGCCGCGGTGGCTATGTTATTGCCGTAGTCAGTTGTCCATGGATAGACAGCAACGGTCCTGCCGGCGTTGTTCCCGTCGATCCTCGTCACAACAAGATTTCTCAGCGTCAATACGGCCACGCAGGGAACTCCCTGGACACTGATCGGCACGGGACCTCCAGTATGCCCGGCTTCGTCCCGGTTCTCCGATATCCATAGCCCACGACCGGTGCGTTTGTCGAAAGCCACGACGTTGCCCCGCTTTCCGCCGACTTCCACAATCAACTGTTCACCAATCACCAGCGGAGAACTCATGTAGCCGTAATCGCGCTGAGTTCTCTTACGAACGGCAACTTCGGGACGCTGTTCTGCCTTGTAGCGATCGTAAATGTTCAAAGACCACGAGGAACGACCTTTCTGTCGCGTGTCCCATGCATTCAGGTCACCGTCAACACCAAGCGTGAATAACAGACCCGTTTCCGAGTCATAGCCCGGAGTCGAACACGCGCCCGAGTACAGCTTCTGGTCACCGATTGCGAAGCGCCCATAGCGTGGCGACTGATACGATTGTTGCCACAGCTCTTTGCCAGTATCGCTGTCCAGACAGAAGACCGTGTCACGGTTATTTGACCAGCCAGTCAGAAAGACCTGGTTGCCGACGACAACAGCCGACGAACTGCCCTCGCCAACGGCCACTTCCCACAACTGGCCGTTAAGCCACGACTGACCATCCCAGCCGGACGGTTCCGACGAAATGTCGTTCCGACCAGGACCCCGCCAGTGTGGCCAGTCGGCGCTTTCGCCTGGCAATGCTGCCGACAGGAAAAACAACAATAAGGAAAAGCAAATCGTGCGGTTCATAAACCAGCTCTTGTCTTCTGGACGGGCAACGCGGAACAGAAAGGCGTCTGCAGCTACGCCGATTCGAGAACACGCAGCTCAGATGACTCGACGAATTCCTTCACCTTCGGTCGATAGGCTTCCATATGAGGCGCCACCAGATGGGCCTTCAACGCGTCCAGCGACTCCCATTTTTCGACAATCGTCACCCGATTCTCATCAATGTGCTGATTTCCGAGGTCCGTGGCTGCATCAATCGTCGGGCCATATTCAATACAGCCAGCTTCCTGCAAAACCTCGGGCACGATTTTGCGGAATTCGGTCAGGAAGTCGTTTCGGTGACCGGAAGTGCATGTAACCGTGGCAATAACCGTAACCATGATCCGTGTTTCTGTTGCGTTGACCAGTGAAGAGTGTGAATGCGGCAGGCTATCTGTTCACCGTCAACGTCGCCACCGAGTAGAAACCGATCGACCTGTCACAGCGTGCATCCGATCGTTGGAGGGACCACGCCGCCCAGTGTTTGCTCCTCTCCCCAGCGTTGTTCGTTGTCCTGCGAATCGGTCTGCGAGCGGGGGAGAGGCTGGGTGAGGGGGGCAAATGAATGCCCGTCGGCTTCCCGTTCAACACCCTCCAACCAACGGATGCAGCCACCTGTAACATCGCAATACCACAACAGCTACTGCACCATCAGGAAGGCGCCCTGGCCGACCTCGGCAATCTTCTGCATCACTGGCACAGCCGCATCTTCACCGACGCAGATTGTGTGTACACAGGTCCGACGGTTGCGATACTTTTTTACGATTCGCAGCGTCTCTTCCGGAATATCGCCGTCGGTCAAAAAAAAGACGATGTCAGGCTTCAGATCCAGGGCCATACGAAGTGCTCGCTGAGGCTCAGTCTCTTCCTGGGGCTGCACCGTAAATGCCCAGCCCAACACGCGGTCCTTATTCCGTCGATCGGCGATTATGAGACGCTTTTCGATTTTCGGCCACATCATGGCATAGGTGTGTTTGTTGAAGAATACGACAAAGAATCGGTGATGCTCTTCCAGAGAATTCACCGATCCTTTCAGTTCTTCCAATACCCGGCTCATCCGATTTCCAGACATACTGCCGGAAGCATCGACGACGTAGGCAAAGGACTTTCCGTCTCGCAGACCTCTGAAAACACCCGAACCAACGCCGCCACCGCCCGTCCCATGACCACCAGCCAACGCACCGACTCCGTCGGGAAGTACACCCTCGGAAACCGGGAATCGCGCGTGGTGATCCGGCGTGATTCGTGCGATTTCCATCGCCGGTTGCAACCGGTCTCGCTTTGACTCTGCTCCGCCCAGGTCGAACACGGGAAAGATGGACATGTCGTCCTGTTGGGGGATGTGCTGCGTGCCGTCCAGCAGAAGTCCGTCGTACGTTGCGACGTGAAAGTAAAGCAGCCCGAGAATCAGCAATAGACCGCCATTGACGACCAGCGACACCAACACGGCCAACAGCATGCGGCCGACGATCTTTTTTCTGTGCGGCACCGGCCCACCCAAAGGCTCCGCAATTTCGCCCGCAGCGACCGGCTGCGCACCTTTTTCTGCCAGCAACGCCGTCAGCGGCAACAGGAAGCTCCCTCCACACTGAATACATTCGGCCACGACATCACTGACGACGGTCTTCGCAGTGACCGCCGATGCACATTCGGGACACAGTGAAAGAGATGGGGTTGGCATCGTGACAGCCACGTAACAGAAGAACGGGATCGGCTTCGGGTTCCAGCAAACAGACAAACGCGGGCAAAGAAAAAACTGTTTCCCGGAGAAAGAACGGCTGTGTCGATCTAATCGCCAGGTCGGCACGCACCGGCGAACTGGATAGCCACTATTGTTTCAGCTTCGGGCAGGACGTCCACTTTATTCTAATGCCTCTGACTTACAATGCCGTCATTCTGCCGTTGCGGTCGTCAATGTCCGGCACACCAGCAGCAGGAATACTGGCGATTCCTCTAATGATGACCTTTATTTGCCTGCTCGCCAATGATGTGTCATCCTTATCATCATGGACATGAGTCGACTACAGGCCACTTCCTTGCGTATTGTTCGGCGGATGCTGCGCGGCGCAATGTGGCTGGCCGGACTGCTGCTGTTTGCCTGGGCGGTCGGAGCTGTTTACTACATTGAATTCTTTCCATGGCCCGTGTCTGGTTTGTTCGCCATCGCCTATATCAAAGAACTTCTCAACCGACATCCGCGCGCGAATGAAGTCATTGTAGAAACCACAGAGATCCTGACGCCGTTTCCTCTGTGCTTCTCCGTGCCTCTGTGGTCACATGCGTTCAGTCATTGCCGGGCCACCTGCCTGGAAGAGTGCGCCACTGGATTCGACAGTGCCAATCACACACTGCGCACAAAGAAGCCCGGCATTCGATCAATGCCGGGCTTCTGAAGTACTCAGGCCGATTGCTGCCTTAGCCCTTGGCTTCTGCAAAGCGTCTGGCGACTTCGTCCCAATTGACGATGTTCCAGAACGCTGCGACGTAATCCGGTCGCCGGTTCTGATAGTTCAGGTAGTAGGCGTGCTCCCAGACGTCCAGGCCCAGGATCGGCGTGCGGCCTTCGGACAGGGGAGTGTCCTGATTAGGAGTACTTTCAACAATAACGCTGCCATCAGCATTCACAGAAAGCCATGCCCAGCCGCTGCCAAATCGGGTGGCCGCCGCGTTTGCGAACGCTTCCTTGAACGCGTCGAAACTGCCACAGGCGGCGTTGATGGCATCCGCCAGGTCGCCCGAGGGTTCGCCGCCACCGTCGGCGGAAAGTACAGTCCAGAACAGAGAATGATTGGCGTGTCCGCCGCCATTGTTTCGCACTGCCCCCTTGATGCTGTCGGGCAGACTGTTCAGGCCTTTCAACAGTTCGATGATGCACTTGTCTGCATGCTCTGTACCTTCCAGAGCAGCATTCACTTTGCTGATATACGCTTGGTGATGCTTACCATGATGAATCTCCATCGTGCGAGCATCAACGTGTGGTTCCAGTGCGTCGAGGGCATAGGGTAGTTCGGGAAGTGAGTAAGCCACTTTTGTGTAACTCCTGTACTCAGGTTGTCTAAAAACAGCTGACTTAATTGTTGTCAGCAACGTCCATTCCGATCGGCTTATAACATTGGCTGCGGCCACATAATTGCAGCCCGAATGCTGGACAGGTCGCCGAACGTCGGCCGCATTCTATTATTCTGCAGCAGATTTACCACGCCATCAGAGGAATACTTGTAAGGCACAATCACGCCGATGCGTCCAGCCCATCGATCAACGGGAAGTCCACCGGCACGCCTGCGTCAATAGCCGGAACCATCAGGTTAAACGGAAGTGTGACGATGCTGACCGAGCCCCGCATCGCTGTCGATTGCGAACACAGCATCCTGCGTAGAAACCCTCAGTTTTGTGAGTGCCGTTCGGGATACTCCCGCTGAATCCAAATTGACTCATCCTGCATTGCCCTTAGAATACCGCCATGAATGACCGCATCCTGACCGCTTTGCCGGTGTATAACGAAGCCCAACACGTCCGACAGGTTCTGGAACATGTCCTGCAGCACGCAGATGACATTCTGGTGGTGAACGACGGATCGACGGATAACACAGAAGCCGCGCTGGCTGACTTCAGTGAATTGGTCAGCGTCGAAAACCACAGCGTTAATCGAGGCTACGGCGCTGCCCTGAAAACCGCATTCGACTACGCCGTCCGTTACGGCTACGACGTCCTGGTGACGATCGATTGCGACGGACAACATCAGCCGCAGCTGATCAAGGACATCGCGGCTCAGATAGATAATCCGGAAAACCCCGTGAATCTGGTTTCCGGAAGTCGGTACCTGAAGAGTTTCGAAAGCAACAGCGTTGCACCGGAAGATCGTCGTCGCATTAACATGCAGATCACCAGGTGCCTTAATGAACAGCTTGGCTTTGACATCACGGACGCGTTCTGTGGGTTCAAAGCGTACCGTGTGTCGTCATTGGCGGATCTGGATATCACCGACAGCGGTTACGCGATGCCTCTGCAGTTGTGGGTTCAGGCGGCTGACCTGGACTGGAACATCAGCGAGTTTCCCATTCCACTGGTGTACCTGGACGAAGAGCGGTCCTTCGGTGGGTCGCTCGACGATGCTAACGTGCGGTTGGCTCATTATCGCGGCGTGTTGAACGCAGAACTAAGCCGTCGCGGAATGAAACAACGCTTCACCGCCGACTGCGGACAGAGCCGAGGCTAGCAGGCGGTACCGACCGCCAGCGGATGCGGGCTGCCGCCCGGGAATGATTTGGCTGAATCACTCTTAAGAACGCGGGGCGATGCCCGCGCGGTTAAACGGACCATCTACCGTTTGGCGGCAACACGGATCGCGAGGTTTTCCATGTGCTCGCGGTACTGCTGATCCAGCACGGCAAACTTCACCCCCGTCATTTTCTCCAGCGAAGGTTCCTCAGTCACTCGTCTCAGATCCGGTCGATAAGCGGCCGCCAGCAACTTCACAAAGGCGTCTCGGTAAGCCCCGTTGTCATAGTGCAGCAGAAAGTGAGCGACACCAGACCCCTGCGAATACAGCTGAGGCCGATTAACATGGTGTTGAAACGATTCCTTACCCAGGCTGCTTAACAACTGCAACGGCACAAAAAAATTGTCACGCAGCAGCCGCTGTTGAGCCGCCACAAAGCGTATGTAGTCCGGCCGCCCCACGGAAATAACGCCGTCGTTGATTTCGAAGGATTCCATGTAACACGCGATGCCTTCCAGCATCCAGAAGTTCGAGTTTTCACACATGACCCACGGCGTCACTCGGCGCTGCCGCAGCTCAATTCTCCTCTTGCGAGCGGCCGACAGTCGATCGTCAATCGTTGCCAGGTCGAAGATCTGATGAGTGGCTTCGTGAAATGCGGTCGAGAGTCCGCTGCCGTCCGGATTGCGAAACAGGTAACAGGTCTTCTCCTGTTCCCAGTAAAATCCGTTGGTGACGATTCCCGCAGGAATTTTGCCCTGCATTCGCCGATCGTATTCATCACGCGTGGCGTAGTAGTGCACCTCCATCGGCTTGGCCGTTCGACGGTTGCTTCGACCAACCCGGATCTGGTCAAAACGAGCCTTCAGAGCCGCAGGGGTTTCAAAGAAACCGACAAAGTTGGTCTGCAACCAGTCGTGAAAGATCTCCAGTTTCTGTGAGATCTCCACGCCTTCCTCACGACTTGCGTTGGTTTTGACCTTAAAATGTTCGGACTCAATGATCCACGCGTTGCTGAAGTCACGCCTGAGTTCAGCCTCTTTCTGTTCAGAGACCCACTTTCCATTCCAAAAACGTAAACCCTGCTCGTAACGCGGCACGTGGCTGGCCGGAATCCAGCCAAACTGAGGATGATTGACTTCCGGACTGATGCCACTGCGTTTTTCCGCTTCGAACGGTGACACCCATTCGCCGACATACGTAGGATCGTCCGCGCGGGCCCGATCATTGAACAGCCTCTGACCAAGCACGGCTCGAGCGTACTTATGATCAGGGGCGAGTTTCAGCACATCCAGAACCAGCTCATAGGCCAGTGATGGCAGGTTGGCTTTGGAGAGTGCGGACCGAGCCAGAATGTACAATTCCTGCGCTTTGTCCTGCCGGATGACGTGCAGACGGTTGCGCCACAATTGTTCTTCCGGAGGCAGAAACGTGCTGACCGGTAGCTGTACAAGCGACTGCAGCCGAGGACGCTGCTGAGTGGTCGTTAATTCCAGCGAGATCTCCGTCACGTCCTTCGCTGCCTGAGCGAGACCTTTTTCGAAGCACTGGCGACTCAATTCGGACAGCTCGTGCCGGAGGTTCAGCAGCTGCTGCAGGTGCTGCTTCTGAAACTGCTCGCGACGCCATTCGCTGCGCGATACGGGTTGGGCCGCAACGGCCGATGCGAGCCAAAGTATGATGCATGCTGCAATGCACGACTGACGGACCATAACGCAACGAACTTTCGATAGGAGGAATTCTTCTTTTGGCTGTGTTGTTTGATTCATCTGCCGCATCAAAGCCTGCCGCACGTAGTCCTGGTGGCTTGTCACTGTCGAAAAGTGGGGTAAGCATCCTGCTTGCCGTGTGTTTCTCCTGATGAATCGCAAGCTGGAAGCTTACGCCACGAATCTGCAACCCAAAGATCTAACTGTGACCACGCATTAGTCCCCAACTCACCAGAGGTAAGATACAGGGGTCAGGCAGCTTAGAGCCAGCTAATGCTGGGCGCATGAGGAAGTTCGGCCCGTGCTGCGGTCGATTGTTGACTGGTTCGGTGGGACGTTAAGAATACCAGTCATCGTGAAACGGCGAAACAGAATTTGCTCACCGGCGTAAAGACTGTGCCAGAAACGAGTAACGGAAGACTGCGTCCCGTTTGACATTGAGGAATCTGCGGCGTACCGTCTGCGGTGGAAATCACAGACAAGTCGGTGGGCTCCTCATTCGTAGCTGAGCCCACCAGTACTGTTCTGTGAAGTGGAACACGCTCAGACAGTTTTTATGCTTTCATTGTATTGTGGAGATCTGATCAATGGCTCGACCCGTCACCCTGTTTACCGGTCAATGGGCAGACCTGCCTCTGGAAGACCTCTGCCGCAAGGCAAAGGAGTTCGGTTACGACGGTCTGGAACTGGCCTGTTGGGGCGATCACTTTGAGGTCGACAAAGCTCTGTCGGACGACAGCTACTGCCAGAAAAAACGAGATTTGCTGGACAAACACGAACTCAAGCTGTTCGCGATTTCCAATCATCTTGTTGGTCAGGGCGTCCTGGACAACATTGACGAACGACACAAAAGTATCCTGCCAGAATACGTTTGGGGTGACGGCAATGCCGCTGGCGTCAACGAGCGTTGCATTGAGGAAATGAAGAACACCGCTCGAGCAGCTCAAAAACTGGGCGTCAGCGTGGTGAACGGATTTACCGGATCCAGCATCTGGCATCTGATTTACGATTTCCCGCCGACTCCGGCCAGCATGATTGACGCCGGCTACGACCTTTTGGCCGAACGCTGGAATCCCATTCTGGACGTTTTTCAGGAATGTGGAGTCAAATTCGCGTTGGAGGTTCACCCAACGGAAATTGCGTTTGATCTGTTTTCTGCGGAACGCTCATTGAAGGCGTTGAACAATCGGGAAGAATTCGGCTTCAATTTTGACCCCAGCCATTTGATCTGGCAGGGAGTTGACCCGGTTGAATTCATCCGAGCTTTCCCGGAACGGATTTACCACGTCCACATGAAAGATGCGTCGGTGACACTGAACGGGCGGACCGGAATTCTGGCAAGCCATCTGCCGTGGGGTGATCCACGCCGCGGCTGGGACTTCCGCAGCGTGGGCCGAGGCGGCGTTCGCTTTGAGGAAATCATTCGTTCGCTCAACTACATCGGCTACGACGGCCCGTTGTCCGTGGAGTGGGAAGACATCGGCATGGAACGTGAAGTCGGGGCTGCCGAAGCTGCTCAGTTCTGCAGGAACGTTGACTTCGAACCCTCCGGCCGAAAATTTGACGATGCGTTTGGCGACTAACACTGTGAGTCGTAGGGCCGGTTCCCACCGGCCGTGCAATTCGATGTGGCCGGTAGGAGCCGGCCCTACGACTTTATTCTGACAACAGCGACTCACCTCATGAGTCGTTGTTTTTTGCGCGATTGGTGACGAGTGAATCAGGATCCCGTCAAAGTCAACCGAGTGGAATGGTTCCGACTGTTCCCCGGTCTTTCCCTGTTGCAGGCCGCGCGGCTTGGCTTTCGAGTGCGTGTGCTGGTGCCCGCCTGTCTGTGCCTGCTCGTCTTCGCGGCACGCCCCGACAGCTCCCGATTGCCTGTGGATGGAGCACCCACCGCGCCACTGATTCGAATTGCCATGCAATTCCTGCCAGAGCCGGTGGACGCCGTCGTCGTCGGTGCCACGCTGTTCCTGCTGTCCGGCATTCATAACAACGCGACGGAAATCCTGTCTTTCATCTGGAGCGGATTCGTGTTGGTGACGTTTGGCGTCGCTGTGTCGCGATCCGCAGCCACGGAGTTTTGCCTGCACAGTCGCACGGGTGCATTTTCGGCTATGCACTTTTCGTTTCGGCACTTTGCCGCCGGACTGGTCTCGACGCTGCTGACCGCGGGCCTCATCAGCGTTCCCCTGCTGGTTATCTCGGTCGCAGGATGGGCGGCGGAGTTCGCAACGGCGGGCTCATGGCTGGTGGCGATCTGCTGGCCGTTAATTTTCCTGTTCGGATTGTTGAGCGTTGTCGTCACGGTCGTCTGTATCCCCGGCTGGATGCTGTCGTTGGCGGCCATTGGTACGGACCAATGTTCCGGCGCAGACGCGCTTAGCCGAGGAATCAACTATGTGCTGTCACACAAACTGTTGACGGCTGTCTACCTGCTGGTCGTCGTCGTCCTGTCAAACGCTGCGACGATGCTGGCTCAATGGTTGATTGACGTCAGCATGCTGGTCGTTTGTGGTCGCGTCTCCGAATCGTTCGACCACAACAACGAATTCTTATCCGGCATCCTGTCCGGTTGGATGTCGGGGGTTCAACAATTGCCACAGGCCGCGCAGTTGGGCGTGTTTCTTTCCGGCATCACGATCATGTACGTGTTGCTTCGTGAAACCGAAGACGGTGTTCACCTGCGTGAAATTGACGGGGCGGTCGCCCGCACGTCCACGGATTAGAGCGTGGTCAACTCTAAGATCTGGGGTTGTTCCGTAGCCGAACTCGCCAGAGTTTGGAGGTTTTTCTCTATGTCGTCCAAAGTCGGGCGACTCCGGCTACCCCAGGATCAAGACTTGACGAAGCACGAGAACGCGCTTCACCGAAGTGTAGTGACTTCCGCCACCGTTCAGCTGAGAATTTGCTCGCTGCGCCTGCTACACGTCCGTGCGACACGCACTAACTCAGCTCGTCGATAATCCGTTCCACGTTCTTCAGCTGACGTTTTTGCCTCGCCAGCGTCTCGCGGACCTCCTGCACCACCTGTTCCGGTGCCTTGTCAACAAAGTTGCTGTTGCCGAGTTTCTTTTCTGTACGGGAAATGTGGCCTCGCAGTTCGTCGACCCTCTTTTTCTGACGCTCCCGTTCCTCATCCAGATCGATCAATCCTTCCAACGGAATGTAGCCGTCGGCATCTTCCAGGCTGAAGTTGGCGGAAGCTCCGGGACGATTCACTTCCAGACCGGCGGCCGCCAGCATCGTCTTTGAAAGATTGTCGAACTGGTCAGCCACGGCCTGCATTTGTTCGGCCACATCCGGCGAACACCGCATGAACAGCTTCAGCGGTTCCTTCGGACTGATTTTGTAAAGAGATCGCACATTGCGAACGGCCACAATCGTCTTCTGCAATCGTTCAAAACGCGATTCGAGTTCACTGTCGATCAAGTCGCTGCCGAGCGTTGGCCAGGCAGCGATCATCACGCTGGCGACAGCGTCGGTCTGCTCAGTCAGGCCTCGAACAGCAGCCAGCTCATTCAGTGTATGCCACAGTTCTTCTGTGATAAACGGAGCAAACGGATGCAACAGTCGCAGCAGGTTATCGATCACAACGACCAGAACTCGCTGAGCGAGCGGTCGCGTCGCATCATCCTTCAGACGCGGTTTGACCATTTCCAGATACCAGTCACAGAATTCGTTCCATGTAAAATCGCGAATGGCACGAGTTGCCTGGTCAAACTGATATCGATCCAGCAAAGTGGTGACCTGCTGAGCGGTCGTTGCCAGGCGACTCAGGATCCACCGGTCTTCCATCTGCAGTTCATCGACGTTGATTTCTCCGGCCGTGTAGCCTTCCAGATTCATGAAGGCAAACCGCGACGCATTCCACAGTTTGTTGCAGAAGTTGCGGCCGTATTCGAATCGTTCGCTGACCATCCGGGCCACAGAGGCTCCTTCATCCGGCACGAACCACGGACTGGGAAACTGAAAGTCCTTTTTGCATTTGGCACATTTGATGGACGGAGTGTCTCCGCCCAGGGCCTTCATATCCTGATGTTTCTTTGTCTGTGGCGTGACAGCTTCACAATGCGGACACTCGTAACCGACGGGCAGTCGGACGTCCTGAGTTTCACCGGCCAGTGACGAGATGGTGAATCGAACAGCGTCGGTGCCGTATTTTTCGATCAGTTCCAGCGGGTCCACGCCGTTACCCTTGGACTTGGACATGGTCTGTCCCAGCCCGTCCAGAATCTTGGGGTGGATGTAAACGTGCTGAAACGGAACGTCCCCCATGTTGTACAGCCCGGTCAGAACCATGCGGGCAACCCACAGAGTAATGATGTCCCGACTGGTGACCAGAACGGAGCCGGGGTAGAAGAAGTCGAGGACTTCGTTTTTGCCACTGGCCGTCTCAACCGGAGAGTCAGATCCCGCCAGCGGCGGATTGTTTTTCAGGTCCGGCCAGCCCAAAGTCGCGTGCGGCCACAGCGCCGAACTGAACCAGGTATCCAGAACATCGGGATCCTGTTGGAAGCCCGCATCCTCAAACTGTTTTTCCAGGTCTGCGCAGCCTTCGGGCACACACACGAGCAAGAGTGCGGATCCTTCGTTGATACTATCGCCAGCCAACACACTGATTTTGTCAGTGTTCTGACCGGGATCGATTCCCGTGAGTTCCACGAAGCGACTGTGCGCCCAGTCATCAAAAGCCGTTTCCGGGGCCCCGACTTCAAGACTCCAGACCGGAATGCGATGCCCCCACCACAATTGCCGGCTGATGCACCAGTCTCGTTTTTCACCGAGCCAGTCCATGTACGTTTTTTTGTAACGCTGAGGAAAGATCTGCACACGATTATCAGAAACGGCATCCATCGCTGACTGAGCCAGCGTGTCCATTTTCACGAACCACTGATCACTCAGATAGGGCTCAATCGCCGTCTTGCTGCGGTCGCTGTGTTTGACAGGGATTCTGCGATCTTCGACTCCTTCGTAGTGACCAAGTTCTTCCATCTTTGCCACAATGGCTTTGCGAGCCTCCGCGCGATCCAATCCTGCAAAGTCGCCGCCTTCTTCGTTGATCGTACCATCCGGATTCAGGATATTGATCATTTCAAGACTGTTCCGCAGTCCACACGCGTAGTCGTTGGGATCGTGTGCCGGAGTCACCTTGACCGCTCCTGTGCCCAGCTCCTTATCTGCCAGCAGCGCATCAGCGATGATGGGGATCAATCGTCCATTGACCGGGATCTGAACATTGCTGCCGATCAGGTCGGTGTAGCGTTCGTCGGTGGGATGTACGCAGACAGCGGTATCACCCAGCATGGTTTCCGGGCGAGTCGTCGAGAAACGAATCAGCTGCCCGGTCTTGTTGCCGTCGTCGTCCACCACTGGATAGCTTAACGTCCAGAAGTGGCCGTCGACGTCCTCTGTGAACACTTCGTCATCAGCCACAGCGGTCTGCAGATGCGGATCCCAGTTGACCAGCCGCTTGCCTCGAAAAATCAGCCCGTCTCGGAACATCTTGAAAAACGTGCGACGCACGGCTTTGCTGCAGACATCATCCAGAGTAAATCGAACTCGCCGCCAGTCGCAGCTGGATCCGATCTGTTTCAGCTGATTCACAATGCGTACTTCGTACTGGTCTTTCCATTTCCAGATCCGTTCGACCAATGCGTCGCGACCGATGTCGCGTCGAGTCAGCCCTTCTTCTTCCAGCATGCGGCGTTCAACCACCGCCTGAGTCGCGATACCGGCGTGGTCAGTCCCGGGCATCCACAAAGCTTCTCGTCCCTGCATTCGTCGCCAGCGAGTCAGCAGATCCTGAATCGTACCGTTCAGGCAATGCCCCATGTGCAGTGCACCGGTGACATTCGGCAGGGGAATCATAATGGTGTGCGACTCACGATCCGGATGAGGATCGGCGTTGCAGTAGCCTTCAGATTCCCAGTGCTGCAGCCAGCGCGCCTGAGCAGAAGATGGTTCGTACGTTTTGGGCAGTTCGGTTGTCATGATCGATGAGAGTCAGGAAAAAATGGTAAGTCCACAGATTACGCAGATGTCACAGATTGAACGGCAAGAGCGGGACGTCCATGTTCAGTTTGTGATCGCCAGATTCGTGGACAGGACATTCGTGCGAAAAAGGCTGAGTAATCAAAGGACGTAGCGTTTGAATTCAAGGCTTGACTTCCCAAAATTGATCAGCAGGCCACGTTTATGCCCCGTCGCCTTGAGAGCGTTGATCACTTGAGCGGCATGAGCCCCCGCCATTTCCGACACCGCTTTGAGTTCCACGACGATCTCACCGTAGCAGATGAAGTCCGGTTTGTAGAACGTTGAAAGTTGTTCCATTTTGTATTTCAAAGTCAGACGCACTTCTCGCTCATTCGGTATGCCTTTGTGTCTGAACTCAATTTCCAGAGTTTCCTGGTACACGGCTTCCAGAAAACCGCAGCCAAGCTCGCGATGGACTTCCATGGCAGCCCCGATGATCGCGTGAGTCTGAGGATCTTTCTCCATTTCCGTCACTCCCGATCTAAACTGGTATCCACAACCAGAGATGGTCGTGATGCCGGCGAACGTTGGTCGAAGCCGGCGTATTGATTGGCCGCGGATTTCACAGAGTGGGCCACGAAAGGAATGTCCCCCACCCCACCACGCCCTCACTAAATCTGTGTCATCCTCAAAATCTGTGGACCATTCTGCGATTCACTTTCGTTACCCAGTCACGGCGCCGCGGTCTTTGTGGATCTTGTATTCGAAGGCATCCACCAGGGCGATCCAGCTGGCTTCGATGATATTTTCGCTGACTCCCACGGTGCTCCACACATCCACTTTGTCTTTGCTCTCGATGACAACTCGCACCCTTGCCGCCGTGCCTTCGGTGCTGTTGATCACTCGCACTTTGTAGTCCACCAGACTCATTTCTGACAGGGCGGGGTATGACGTCGACAACGCCTTTCTTAAGGCTGAGTCCAATGCGTTGACCGGTCCGTCGCCTTCACCCACGACCAGTTGGGCGTCGTCTCCGACGCTCAATTTAATCACCGCATCGGTGACCGGCTCACGCGACTGGTTGACCACGTTGACTCGGTAATGATCCAACTCAAATGTTTGTTTGTAGGTGCCAGCCTGCTTCATCACGAGCAGGTCAAACGATGCCTCGGCGGCCTCAAACTGGTAGCCGTCGTGCTCCAGATCCTGCACGGCTCCCAGGATCTTTGCCTGCAGTTCGCCGTCTTCTTCAATACGAAACTTGGTTGTTTTGGCCATGATATTCGAACGGCCCGACAGTTCACTGATCAGCACGCGTCTGGCGTTGCCTACGGACTCGGGGGGGATGTGTTCATAGCTGTGAGAGATCCGGTTCACCGCGTGCACATGCATTCCTCCTTTATGAGCGAATGCACTGGAACCGACGAACGGTTGCCCATTTTGAAAATTCATGTTGGCCATTTCATAGACGTAACGTGACAATTCCGTCAGTCGGGAGATCCCGCCGTCGACGAGCACTTCGTGATTCATCTTCAGCGCCAGGTTGGCGGCCATCGATACCAGATCAACGTTGCCGCAGCGTTCGCCGATTCCGTTGATCGTCCCCTGGACCTGAATGGCTCCGGCGTTGAGTCCCGCCATCGAGTTAGCAACGGCAAGTGCGCTGTCGTTGTGACAGTGAATGCCGACCGCCACGCCGAACTCTTTCCTCAATCCTTCAACGCCGGACGCAATCAATTCCGGCAGAGAACCGCCATTGGTGTCACACATACAGATCATGTCCGCCCCGGCTTCAGCTGCCGCCTGCCATGTCTGCATTGCGTAATCCGGATTGCCCTGCCAGCCATCGAAGCAGTGTTCGGCGTCGTAGATAACTTCGCGACCTTCGGACTTTGCATAGGCGACGGAATCCCGAATCATGGCGAGATTTTCCTCCAGCGAAACTCGCAACACTTCGGTGACGTGCAGGTCCCAGGTCTTACCGACAATGGTGATGACCGGTGCTTTGCTGTTCACCAGCGCCTGCATGCCGATATCGTCGGAGGCTAAAATGTCCTTGCGGCGAGTCATTCCGAAGGCGGTGATCTTTGCGTGTTTCCACTCCATGTCGGCGGCCCGCCGAAAGAACTCTTCGTCCTTGGGGTTGGACAATGGGTAACCACCTTCGATGTAGTCGAACCCCAGTTCGTCAAGTTTGGTGGCAATCATCAGTTTGTCCTGCAGAGAGAAGTTGACTCCTTCTCCCTGAGAACCATCGCGAAGTGTTGTGTCGTAGAGTTGGATGCGGGCCATGATCTTGAGTCTCGAGTTGAGTTCAGCGTCGGAGCGCGTTTGGTCTGCTGATTACGCAGATTGAAAATACCACAGAACAATCTGTGTCATCGGTGAAATCCGTAGACAAGTCCTCATGATTCTGCGGGACGGAGTATGGGATCGAGGTATTTCCGGCAGGCAATAAAAAAGCCCTCAGGAGACCTGAGGGCTTGTAACGATGATTTCGGTTTACCTCAGGCAAGTCACTTTCTTCTGCTGACGATCACGTCGCAGATGCTGATAATCTGAATTGAAGTAATCACAGACGTCACGGGAACTTTGCCTTTGGTAAAAATTCGACGCAGGTTCCAGAACGACACGGCCCCACGCCAAAGGTTCCCGGATGCTATCTGGTGAAGCACCAACGGTCAACGAGAATCCATCTGCTATTCTCCTGGTGACCGCTTCCTGCACCACGCCTCCGGGCTCGCCCCGAATGGTTTTCAGGCCTGTGCTCTATTGGCAAAGGCACGGTGGAAGCACGACGGCAAGTATGGCGGAAGAAAGATTAGTGCAAAGGCCCGAGAACCACCCCGACAAGCGAGGTGGCGAGTTGAGTCAGGCCGGGCGAATGGCACCGCGATCGTATTCGCCGATTGTTCCAATGAAACAGCTCGGCATCAGGACGGGTTGCATATCGTAGACGAATACCACGTTGTTCAGGTACGACAGCGCCACGTCGATGGGGCGTTCGTCCGGACGGCAGCCGAGAATCATGTGCAGATGATCAGGCACGAGTCCCATGCGAGACAAGAGATGTCCGTGTTTAGAGCTGGTCCTGCGGATCATTGACCGCACGGCCGTCAGGCGTTTCGGATCGTGTTCCGACCTTCGCCAGTCTCGCACCAGAACAATATGCAGATTGTATCGATAACGAGCATGTGCCGTGAATCGAGGCACTGACAAATCGACGTCGAAATCAATCAGTTGCAGATCAGCCAGGAGGCGACGGGCAGAGCGATCATCGGGATAGTGGTTTTGCAACTGCGTGGCCACATACGCCTCGGCCTTGTCCAGCTGCGTTGAACCGATGCTGTGCAAGTCGTAATTCCGCTGGAACGCTCGCGGCGTTTGCTCGCGAACCAGATGCTGTAGCCGCCCCTTGATCGCCCGTGGCACCTCGCTTGGCCTGATCTCCGGCCGAGTACTGAGAAAGAACAGACTGCAATCGCTTGTGGCGAAACGATGAGACAGGATGCGGACGCCATCAGGTTCGCAAATCGCCTTCAGTTCAGCAAGCCAGTCTTCGTTGGCCGGTGGTCTTCGCCAGAAGACACTCAGCGACCAGTTCAGTTGGTAAGCGGTGGTAACGTTTTCCGCGGTATAAATCGGCGACGCCATTAAGACCTCCCGCCTCCGGGCTCGCCCCGGAGATTTTCAGGCTTCTGCACTACTGTCACAGAAGTGACGGAAACACGACGGCAAACATGAATGAAGAAGGAGTAGTGCAAAGGCCCGAGAACCACCCCGGCGGGCGAGGTGGCGGTGCGCAGGATCCTCGCTACCGCGCGACAAGCGCCTTCATCTCTCTGACGGCGCGTTCGAGACCGACCATCACGGCGTGGCTGATGAT
>JAPYTO010000103.1 GCA_029941865.1 Fuerstiella sp.
GCCGGGGTTGGAGCGAGGTACGAGTGAAACCCCGGGGCTTCCTTCGCAGGCTCAGGCCACCCGCCGTCTTCGACGGTTCATGCGAGCTGACGCTCTGCAGCGAGGTGTGCCACTGGCTCTGCCAGTGCTTTGAGCCTTCGATGACAGTTCCTACCGTATGGAACCTGGCGGGATCAGTTTGGCTGAGATATCGGATTGCTAAGATGTTTCTCTTCACGTGGAATCGAGCACCGGAACAATTGAAATCAGCGGCAGCTCTGCCTTCAATCTGTTTTTTCGCACGACAACATTGGCAGAGCCAGTGGCACACCGAATAGTCGCTCGCCCACAGGTGAAATGATTCGTGGCGTCACCCAAACTCTGCCGTTCATTGCTCAGGGGCGGGCCACTCAGTAAACTGCGTGCCTCACGTCACTCCAAACATCGCCGGAAACCTCTGGATGAATCGAACATGCCCGCCGACTCTGCTGTGGCATCGTCGGGTCTTGACGATGTTGCTGATCTTCCTGTGCGGTTGCCAGTCGGATGATGCGGCCGACAAGCCGCTGCGACTGAAGATGGCTCATGTGTATGAAGTCAGTGCGCCCACGCACGCGTACGGGACCGCTCATCTGGCGGAACGGTTGAATGCGGCCAACTGCGATCTGGATGTAACCGTCTATCCGGCCGGTCAACTGGGCAGCGAAGCCGAACTGCTGGAACAGCTTGTTGCGGGTGAACTGGACATTGCGATTTCCGGTCCCTCGTTTCTGGCCATGTGGCATCCTCCTCTGGGAGTCCTGGATGCCGCGTTCGCAACCCGCGATCTCGATCACATGCTCGAGACCGCTCGCGGCGAAGAAATGGCGCCACACTGGGACAAGCTGCGCGAAAAATACGATGTGCGAGTCCTGGACACGTGGGCGTATGGTTCGCGACACATCACGTCCAACGTTCCGATTCGCCATCCGGATGACTTAGATGGCTTTCGCCTGCGGATGCCGGGAGCGCGCATATGGCAGGCTTCCGGAGACGCATTGGGAGCCAGCCCGATGCCGATCTCGTTTGCCGAAGTCTATCTGGCTCTGCAGCAGGGCATCGCGGACGGCCAGGAAAATCCCGTTCCCGTGATTAAGGCGAAAGGTTTTCACGAGGTGCAAAAGTGTCTCAATCTTTCCGGTCACATTCAGTCTTCGATCCAGATCCTGGTGAACGAACGCGTGTGGCAACGCATGGACGCAGAGCAACAGGTTGCCCTGATGAAGGCCGTGCGGGACCTCGGCAACGATGTCTATCGCGGTATCGTCGCGGACGAACAACGACTGATCGCAGAATGGCGAGAGGATGGATCTATGCAGATTGTTGAAGATGTGAACGTCGACGCCTTTCGCAGGCGGGCTCGAGACTTTTTCTCAAGCGGTTTTGCGTTTAGCGAACTCTACAACGAGATTACGGCCGAATCGGCGGAAAGCCAGGAGCCATGAACGCCGCGAACGATTCGACGTCCACGGATCCCCCGACCGACGACGATCAGGAAACGGATACCGCAAGCCTAAGCACAAACTCGCTGCCGTTTGCGCGTTGTGTCCGCTGGATGAGTCTTACAGAACAGACTCTGGCGGCGCTGTTTCTGTTTGTGATTGTCAGCACGATGGGGGCTCAGGTATTCGCTCGCTATTTCTTTGGAGCTCCGTTTTCGTGGAGTGAAGAGGTGGCTCGCATGGCACTGGTCTGGATGACTTTCATGGCGGCGGCGTTTGTGATGGCAGAAGGTCGACACATTACAGTCGATGTGCTGTCACATCGACTTCGTGCTCGCGGACAATTTTGGCTGGAATGTCTGAGTCACAGCATCGTGGCAGCGACGTGCCTGCTGTTGCTGATTGGTGGCCGCCACTTCGTGTGGTACATGGACAAAGTGGGATCACCATCGCTGGAAATCCCCAAGTCCTGGTGGTACGGCGCGGTGAGCGTGGGGATGTTGCTGATGGCCATTCATTCCGTCATCAACCTGCTACAGGTGTTGGCGACAGGCCGTCCGAAGGCGCGTGATGGCATCACCGAAGAGGAAGGTTTTCATCTGGAATTGGAGCAGGGCGAATGATTCTGGCAGCGTTAATCTTTGCCATGCTGGTACTGCTGTTCATTCGAGTTCCGGTTGCCATCAGCATGCTGCTGCCATGTCTTGTGTATTTCGCGTGGTCTCCGTTTACGCTGGGAACTGCACTGCAGCAAACCATGTCTCCCATCGATTCATTTCCGCTGCTGGCAGTGCCACTGTTTATCATGACCGGTTACCTGAGCAACGCCGGCGGATTGGCAGATCGATTGTTTCGAATGCTGCTTTGCATGTTCGGAAAAATCCCCGGCAGTCTGGGCTACGTCAACGTGATCAGCAGCCTGTTGTTTTCGTGGATGAGCGGCGCGGCGATCGCCGACGCGGCGGGTCTGGGTTCTGTGCTGGTTCCGGCGATGAAAAAACGGGGGTACGACGAAGGGTTTGCTTTGGGGCTGACGGGAGCGTCTTCATTGATCGGACCGATTATGCCACCCAGCATTCCCGCGATCGTATATGCCGTAACGGCGGGAGTCTCGGTCGGATCGCTGTTCTTTGCCGGCGTTCTGCCGGCTTTGGTGCTGACGTCGATTCTGTGCGTATTTGTGTTCATGGATGCTCGCCGCAATCCGCTGCGTGACGAAGCCACCGCTCCACAGATTTCCCTCCAGACGGCCGTTGGTGCTGCACTGCCGGTGCTGCTTACGCCCGTCATCATTCTGGGAGGCATTCTGGGTGGCGTGTTTACTCCGACCGAAGCTGCTGCTGCGGCTGTGATGTGGGTCTTGTTTCTGAGCGTGTGCTACCAGTCACTGTCGTTTAAGGATTTTCACGGCGTGCTCGTGAAGACTGCTTCGACAACCGGATCAATCATGCTGATTGTGGCAGCGGCCGGACTGTTCGGCTGGGTAATTGCTCTAGAACAGGGACCTCAAGCGGTGACGGAAGCCATGCTGCGGCTGACCGACAATCCTTATGTGTTTCTGCTGCTGATCAACATTGCCTTGCTGGTGACCGGAATGCTGCTGGAACCTGTGGCGGGGCTGTTAATCACAGTTCCCGTGTTGCTGCCCGCCGCAATCGAATTTGGTATCGACCCGTTGCAACTGGGCATCGTCATGATCCTGAATCTGGTGCTGGGCCTGTTGACTCCACCCGTGGGACTGGTGTTGTATGTGCTGAGTTCCGTGACGGGCGCTTCGGTTCAGCAGGTGATTCGCGGCACAGTTCCATTTCTGATTCCTCTGCTGATTACGCTGCTGTTGATCACGTTTGTCCCGGCGTTCAGCCTGTGGTTGCCAGGTTTGCTGGCCAGGTAAGTTGTGAACAGTCATGTCGAATGTGCGGTTCAGATCAAGCCGCAGCGGCGCGTGCCGGCACACGCAATTCCTGGCTCCGCAGCAGAGGTCGAAGTGGCGAGCATGCCGAGGTGCAACTGCAGATGTGGCGTTCGTGTCATTATTTCCTGTAATCGTGTACCACAGGATCGAATGGTTTGCGAGACTTCAAAACGTCAGCCTTCTGCGCCGCCCACTCAGGGTGTGGTTCGGCGTGCCAGATGCGAACCCGTTTGATCTCGTGCCACGTCGTGCCCAACGTCAGAGAGACCAGGTTCTTGGGCATGCAAATTTGTTTTGCTTTCGTGTACGCGACATGATCGCCCATGCGAAACAGGGCTTCATCGCCAACCACTTCCAGCGTTGCGGTGTACCACTCTTCAGATTCGACAACGATCGGTTGACGGTCCAGCAGCAGGTCTTCGACAATCTTCTTCTCCGGCGTCTTGCGAATGTGCTGCAGCAGAAAGCCCGATTCAATGAAATCGTTGTTGGGATTGGCCCAGGCAGAAACAATATGTCCGGTGACTTTCGGGCGATCATCCGCGGCAATCCGGAAGCACTGCGTGTGCCACGGTTCTGTCATCACGCCGTAGCGAAAGGTGACTTCCACGATCAGATTGTTGGCATGGAAGCCCTGATACGACGCAACCGGCGTGTGCCCCATCCCTTTTTTCCATGTCGAACGCCAGCCGTTGGCATTCGGAGCTCTTTCCCACGCGCCTGCACCAGCGCGCAGCGTGGCTGTGTCATTCAACCGTGCCACAGTTTTGCCGCCGCGAGACATGGAGCCATCATCGTCAAGGATCAGCTTTCCCCGTCTGGCCAGCACGGTGGGAAGCGGATGGTCGTCACCGGTTTGATCTTCGGCCAGAGCGATAGAGCCCGCGCCAAGTAGAACGAGGCCAATGCATGAGCGAAGCAGTACGCGGTTCGCCGTGTTGAGTTTCGATATCATCATCATTATTCGTAACGTATTCCGCTGTAGAAGATTCGTTCAATTGTACTACTGCGTCTACTTCTTCGCCTGACGCGCATATTCGCCGTTTTTGGACCAGGGCTTCTGCCTGGGCTGTCGAGTTTCCGCAGCACGTTCTGTCGCATCGCCGAGATCACCCTGCTGCTGCATCCAGACATCCATGTGTGCAGACAAATTCGTCAGCTGGTTGCGGTGAAGGGACGTGGCGGCAAGATTCGAAAGGCACCACGGATCGTTGGCCAGGTCGTAGAGTTCTTCGGGCGCACGTCTGACGTAAGAATTCACTCGTTGTCGGGCAAAGTCAGTTTCCACCGTTTTCCATGAAGTAAAAACGGTGTCACGATGCGTCACCATATTCTGAAACTCGTTATCAGAATGCAGATTTCGAATGTACAGCCAGTGACCATCGGTCGCCGAACGAATTCCGAATGCTTCCGATCCGTGGTAGATACCTCGAGTTGTATTCACACTGAAGACCACATCGTTGTGACGATTGGTTTCACCGCGCAGCAATGGTGCAAATGATTTCCCGTCCATGCCGGTCGCTTTTCCACCAGCGATTTCAATAAATGTCGGCACGATGTCGACATAGCTGACCAGTGCGTCCGAATCTGAGCCGGACTTCACCATTCCCGGCCAGCGCAGAACTGCGGCGGCATGAATTCCGGTGTCGTAGCACGTCCACTTGCCGAATGGCAACTGCGATCCCTGTTCGCTGAGCCACAGCACGACGGTGTTCTGCTGTAGGTCGAAATCCTCCAGATGACGCAGCATCGTGCCCACCTGCCCGTCCATGTAGGTGATCTCAGCGTAGTACCGCGACATGGCTTCACGCAGCGTTGGGGTGTCCACCAGGTACGGCGGGACGGTCAGTGCGTCCGGATCGTACTGCGACGAATCGCCACGATTCCACGGCGTATGCGGCTGGTTGGATGTGACAACCAGGCACCACGGTTGTTGGGCGTCACGCGAAATGAATTCTCGCGCTTTGTCGAGCGGTAAGTCCGTGCCGTCCGGAGTCTTTCCACCATCGCCGTGGCTGCCGCCGAGCATTTCAAACGGAAAGGCAGAGGCCGGGGCTTCGTGTCGTTTGCCGACAATCCCAACGCGATATCCAAGAGGTGTCAAATAGTGAGGAAGCGACTTCACTCCTTCGTGAACCCGACTGTGATTGGGATGAGCACCGTTTCGCACAGGGTACATTCCGGTGAACAGGCTCTGTCGCAATGGCGAACACGTGGGAGCAGCGTTGTAGCAGTGTGTAAAGCGAACGCCCTGAGTCGCCAGGCGATCAATGTGCGGCGTTTTCACATCCGGGTTCCCGTAACAACCCAGATCGGTAAACGTCATGTCATCCGCCATAAACAGCAACAGGTTGGGAGTCTGCTGCGCTGATACCTGCGGAAATGTCGTTAGCCAGAGCAACGCCATGATGACGGAGTGACGGCTGAATCGATTGATGGCAATTTCCCTGTATAAGTCTCGTTTTTCAATCGGGGCGATCTCGTCATTTTCGCAGATCCCTTCAAGGAACGCCACAAAGCAGACCACGGCGACTCAGTGTTTCACACTGGGATGTGAGCCGCAAGGCGCTAGCCGCGGGTTCGTTCAGCAAAAACCGGCGGCTAGCGCCTTGCCGCTCACGCCGATAGTTACACAACTTCAAAAACTGAGTCACCGTGCACACCAGATTTGCCTGAGGTTCTTTGTCGTTTGTTCGGGCAGGCGGGACTAATTGCGGTATCATGGGGCTGAACATTCCTCTGGTTAAGGAGCGGATATGAGATTCACTTCACTGATGACCATTGCCGTACTGTTGCCACTGGCTGATGCAAGCGATGAGCTGAGTAAACCGGTTCGAATTGTCAACCAGAATTTGCCTCATGCAGCTCCGTACTTAGCCGATGTGAGCGGCGACGGAAAACTGGATCTGCTGGTCGGTTTGTATAAGGAAGATCCGTACACCGGTGCGCGAGTGAAACTGTTTCGAAACATCGGAACAAAGGCGGCACCAGAATTCGGTGAAGGTGAGTTCCTGCAGGCTGGCAGTAGCGATGCTGCTTGTGACGAATTCTGCTGCACCGGTTTTGGCCCTCAGATTGTCGACTTCAATGGAGACAACATAAAAGACCTCATCACGGGATCACGCGACTGCCAACTCTACGTATTTGCAGGCAGGCGAAACCAGACATTTTCAGCGGTTCAGACAGTCAGTTATGTGCCGCACAAAAAAACACAGCCGCGTTTTCGGTACAACTCACGAGTCTTCGCGTACGACTGGGACGGCGACCAGGATCTGCTGTCGGCCAAAAACGCGTCCATCTGGCTCATTCGAAACGACGGCGATGCAAACACACCGCTGTTTGCTCAGCCACAGGCGCTGGTGTCACAGGTTCGAGGAGAACCGACATTCAAGGCGCCAGTGGTCGCCGACTGGGACAACGATGGTCGGCACGATTTATTGACTGCTCTGTCCGATGGCAGCGTGGCATGGCATCGCAACACAGCCGCCACCGACGCCGAACCCGTACCTGGACGACCGCAGCAATTGGTTGGTTCCGGTGTCCCGGCACTGAGGCGTCGAGACGACGATGGCACGTATGAAAGCCCGAATTCACCTACAAATGACATCCGACTCTGTGTCGCGGATTTCAATTCCGACGGACGCCTGGACTTGATTATTGGCGATGCATGGATGGTCCACGGGCGCTCAGTCAGTAGGACACAGGACGAAGTGGAAAGACGCAGAGCACTGTCCGTGGAAGAATCGAAACTCCGGGGCCAGTTGCAAGCAGTATCGAATGTCCCGCAGGACGAAACCGAGGACGCGCGTCAACAGCGAGAGCTTCGCATGAGGGCGTTGAAGCTCGAATATGCGAAGGTCTGGCGAGAACGAAACATCGATTCGCGATCCAGCCGCCATGGATCGGTTTGGTTCATTCAGCGATTGGCGGTCGCAACTGATTAGCCGACAACAATTCCGGACCAGACATGCACATGATAAATAGCAGAATAGAATCCTGTTGATCCTGTACATCCTGTCAACAAAAAACGATTGGTGAACGCGGGTCGCCAGACCCCAAACAAGAAAAGCGATCTCCCCGGGCAAATGGGTGCCCCGAAACGTTCGCTCTCTGCATTGCTCCTCGTGTACGGAGCGATCTACAATCAGCAGAGGGTATCGCGGTGGCTGGTGCCTCGCGCAAATCGTTTTCAGTATATCATACGCCCCTGATACGAAGGCCAGCGGATGTCACGTTGCTCGCTTTGTCTTGTCCTGGCTTTTCCTGCCCTGGCCTGTCTGAATGCCGATGTCACCGCGACAGCCGGTGACACCGCAGATCAACGCCCCCGGCTGCGAGACCTGGGGATATCGATCGGAATTCTGCCGACCGGTCCGACCAACTCATTGACAGACGTCGACGGTATCCAGGTAGGACACCGTACGATTGTTGAAGGCGATTCTGTCCGGACCGGAGTGACGGTCGTGAAACCGCACGCCGGAAATATATTTCTGCAAAAGGTTCCGGCTGCCATCCATGTCGCGAATGGATTCGGAAAATTCGTGGGCAGCACACAGATCGATGAACTGGGCGTCCTTGAAACACCAGTCGTGTTGACAAATACGTTAAGCACGTTTGCGGCCGCGGATGCGCTGGTGCGCTGGGTTCTGAATCAGCCGGGTTGTGAGAACGTCAGGTCGGTGAACCCGGTGGTCGGAGAATGCAATGACGGATTCCTGAATGACATTCGTGGCCAACACGTCTCAGGGGATGACGTGATCGCGGCTCTGCAGAACGCTCGCGGTGGACCGGTGGAAGAGGGCTGCGTCGGAGCCGGCACGGGGGTTCGGTGCATGGGATGGAAGGGAGGGATTGGAAGTTCGTCTCGCAGACTTCCTGCGAAGCTGGGCGGCTACACCGTTGGCGTCCTGGTCCAGACCAATTTCGGTGGCGCTTTGACGATTGCCGGAGTTCCCGTCGGTCGCGAGCTTGGGCGATATTACCTGAAGGACGAGGTGCGTCAGCACGAACATGGGTCCTGTATCGTCATCGTCGCCACGGACGCACCGCTGGATTCGCGTCGCCTGAAACGTTTGGCGAAACGAGCTCCGCTGGGGCTGGCAGCGGCCGGTTCACCGATTTCACACGGCAGCGGTGACTACGTGCTTGCCTTTTCGACTGCCGCCAGCGTGCGTTCCGCGTACCAGACGGACTCGCCCACGGAATCCACCGCCCTGCTCCGTGATGATCAGCTGTCCCCTCTGTTTCAGGCCGTCAGAGACGCCACCGAAGAAGCGGTCATCAACAGCCTGCTGCAGGCTGTGACGACTGAGGGACACGCAGGGCGGAAGGTTGAAGCGATCGACCCTGTCCAGATTACTGACGTCTGCCGACGATATGGAATTTTTACTGCTGACGACAACGCAGACGGTCCTTCACAGCTTGCCGGGCCTCTGTGTTCCACCGTGCAAAACTTCGGCCAGCCAGCACTGACAGCAGCATTGAAGAAAAAAGTGGACCGGCTGGAGCAGCAGCTTGACGACCTGATGACCAGGCACAAAGTTCCCGGAGTGTCCTGTGCCGTGGTGGCTGATCATCAGCTGGTCTGGTCGCGCGGGTATGGGGTCCGATGTGCGGGATCCGATCAACTGGTCGAACCGGATACGATCATGGAAGCCTGCTCGATGAGCAAACCGTTCTTTGCCTACCTGCTGCTGAAACTCGTTGAAGAAGGAGAATTCGACCTCAACAAGCCACTTGTTGAGTACCTTGAAGCGGACTACTTGAAAGACGAACCACGACATCGGCAGATCACAGCTCGCATGACATTGACTCATTCCTCCGGCCTGCCCAACTGGCGTGCCGGCGGCTGGCGGTCCGGCTCACCCTTGTCTTTAGCGTTTGATCCGGGCACGGATTTCCGGTACTCCGGCGAAGGCTTTCTGATGCTGCAGCGGACGGTCGAAAAACACCTAAAAACGGATCTCGATACGCTGTCACTCGAACGCCTGATCAAGCCGCTTGCTCTTAGCAATACACGGTACGTCTGGGATGACCGATTCACATTGCGATCATCCTGTGGGCATGACCGAACCGGCATCGTGAAGACACAGCGGAAGTACTACGCGGACGCCAACGCGGCCTATTCTCTGTATACCTCGGCCGCCGACTACGCGAAGTTTCTTGTCGAAATCATGAAAGAAGATCGTGGTCGATCTCATTCCCTTTCGGCGCAGATGCGAGCAGAAATGCTGGCGGTCGGTTCGCATCGCGAGGACCAGAACGCCGACTGGGGGCTGGGTTGGGGACTGCGATCGGTCGACGGACGTCGACAGGTGTATCACAGTGGGTCCAACGGTACGGGATTTCGCTGCTACAGCGAATTCTTCCCGGAAACCGGTGACGGGCTGGTCATCATGTCCAACGCCGTGGGCGGAAAAGAACTCTGGCAGGCGCTCATCGATCAGTGGCATAAGCCGCCAGTGACTGACCGGTAGGCACAGCGGCAATCCACTGGCGGACACGGGAGTTCACGTGATTCCCGTCAGGACTGGTTAGCCGCCTGCACATCCCAGCGAATTCCGGTCTAGTGCATTCTACTTTTGTCGTAGCGGAAGCCGCCAAGGCTTTCGACCTTTCACTACCGAAATTCCTGGCGAATTCCGCTACAGAACGACCGCGTGATTTTGAAAACTGCTGCAGTGCATGGTTAAGTCCAAGAACGGGGGTTGTTCGGCTACCCCAATATAAAGACTTGACGAACCCCTAAACGGATTCAGAGACAAGGAACTTCGCAACAACGTCTTCGTTGAGCGTTACTCCCAGCCCGGGACGATCGGGGACCGCGATGAAGCCGTTGTCTGCCTGAATGCGTTCGTGACACAGTTCGTTACGGATCGGAGAATCCTCAACACAATCTTCAAACAGGAATGCGTCTCGACATGTGCTTAGCCAGTGCAGGCTGGCCGCCGCGGTGATCGGTGACGTGTAGAAATGGTTGCACGGACGAGCCCCGATTTCTTCGATGCGAGCTCGCAGATACGCCGCTTCCGTGAACCCGTTACGTGACAGATCCACCTGATACACATCAAGCGCGTGCCGGTCAATCAGCGGACGGAATGCTTCTCGCCCGCACTCGCCTTCGCCCGAAGCAATCGGTACGGGCGAACGATCTCGCAGCCATACGTATCCGTCAACGTTATCCTCGCGTAATGGTTCTTCCAGCCATTCGATCCCGAAGTCCGCAAAAGCATGAGCTCGTCTAAGTGCGGTTCGTGTGTCCCAGACACATCCCGCGTCAATCAGCAGCGTGGCATCACCGACTCCTTCACGAGCACCGCGAACCAGATCGATATCGACGGCTTCACTTTCGCCCATCGGCTCCCAGCCGAACTTAACAGCCTGGTAGCCGACGTCCGTCCACTTGCGCCCGATGTCTGTGGTTTCAGCTCCGTCACGACCGAACAGGATCGACGCGTAAGCTTTGATGGAATCGTGCTGCTTTCCGCCCAGCAAACGGTGAATCGGTTCGCCGTAGTGTTTTCCTTTGATGTCCCACAGGGCCAGATCGACAGCGGCCATGGCGGCGATCGTCACTGACGTTCTTCCGAAGTACATTGTGCGGCGATACATCTTCTGCCACAGTCTTTCTGTTTCCAGAGGATTTTCGCCAACCAGAATTTCGCGCAGGCCACAGGCAATGTTGTGACTGAACGGCGCATCAACAATTGAACGAATCACCTCGGGAGAAGCATCTGCTTCTCCAATTCCCTCCAGACCGGAGTCCGTGCGCACTCGGATGATGCACGCGTCCTGACTGCTGGCGGTTTTTGCTTCCACCGCGGGAACGCGAAGAATCTGGCAGACGACTTCTGTAATTTTCATATTGTTGTTTCTACAGCGAATTTCACTGACTCATGGCCGCGGTTGACGTATTTCAAAAGCAGAACGGCTGCCCCCACGAGCCGGAACCTGTTCAGTCAATTTGGTAAACTGCTCTAATTCGTGGAATGACGACAGTCTGCACATTGCGGAGCGATGTGCCAGCCGTTCACTGAAACGCCGAACGGCTTTGCAGTTACTCTCTGTTGCCGGCCTGCTGTGTCCAGTGTGGAGTGAACTGTTCTACGCAAGAATCACCCATCAGGCGATCTCACGACTGTCTAATCGATGAATCGTCGCAGCTTTCATGGCATCCCAGTCGATCCTGTGACCAAGTCCCGACCCCTGCGGTGCATGCACAAAACCGTCTGCCCCTGTGCGAATGGTCTGATGCATGCCGTATTCATAGGGTTTGTACGGAACGGGCTGTTCGTACCAGGAACTCAGACCGGTTCCCAGCATCAGGTGCAGATTTGCTGACGAAATCAGAGTGTTGCCCCAGGACATGACTTCGCACTTCATACCGGCCGCCCTGACCAGAGCCATGTATTTCTGTGCCGGTGTGAATCCGCCACACACCGTGACATCTGTGCGGGCTCGTGACCAGCATTCCGTCTGCAGTGCGTGTTCGAAAGCTGGCAAATCCTGAATCCAGTTGCCCGACGCGATAATCGGTATGTTGACTCGCTTTGTCAGTCTGCGGTAGCCGGGAAGGTCAAAGTCCATCAACGGCGCTTCGAACCACTCGAACGCCAGGTCTTCCAGTTCCATGGCCATTTCCAGAGCATCCTGCCATTCGTAATTATTTTCGACGTCCAGCATAAAGGCCACATTCTGATCCGGAAAGGCCAGACGAACGGCCCGAACCAACTCGCGATCCTTTTCCGGCAGGCACCAGCAGTGAAATTTGACCGCCTGAAATCCCTGGTCAATCATGTCCTCAACAAACTTCAGGTACGTGGGTACGTCATCGAACAGTGGTGTGCTGGCATAAGATCGAATGCGGTCACTCGCCCCACCGAGAAGTTGATGCACGGGCAAACCAGCATACGTGCCAAACAGGTCCCACAATGCAATGTCGATCGCCGCCAGTGCACCCGGCGACAGAGGAAAGACGCGGGACCACAGCGCATTCCAGATAGACTCACGATTCAATGGATCTTTGCCAATCAGCACGGGCAGCATGTGCCGCAACGTTTCTGCCGTATACCGATCGAATGCAAAGGAAGTATAGTTGGAAACGCCACCGACACCCTGGACGCCGTCGTCTGTGTAGATGCGGACCAGCGTGTTGGTCATGAATTGCTCGGGCAGATCATGCGACCACGTGAATCGCTGCACCTCCGGCGCGACAGCCAGCACTTCAACACGATCGATTTGCACGATTATGACTTTCCATGAGACTGACGATACGGGTCGTGGCTGTCCGGAGACAGGTCATTGGAATACTGATAGACTGATTCACAGGCGACCAGACAAACAGCACAGTAGTCGACGGATATCAGATAGAATAACAATCCTCGTCGAGGCCTCAACATACGTCAGAACCTGGCTCGAACCCGACTGGCAATCATTCTGCGATGGTCGGATCGGCAGGAACAGAGCGAGCATAACTGCAATCATCGTTTCCAAACGCGATCAGGCGCTCTTAGATACGCACATGTCCAATGTTTACTGAATCACTGTGAGCTGACATGAGTATTACCTCAGAACAAGTCAAGTTCTTTGAAGACCACGGGTACCTGACACGTCTGGATGTCCACGACACGTCAGAGGCGGCAGTCGTACGTGAAGCGTTCGACAAATTGGAATTGTGGGAAGGACGAGACGAGTGCATCATTGGTCTGCACGGACGTCATATCGACCGGCGATTCATCTGGGAACTGGCGACAAACGCAAAAACACTGGACTGCATTGCCGCATTGATGGGACCAGACATCATAGTGCTGTCCACGCACTTTTTCTGTAAGTACCCACAGACCACCGACAAATTCGTGGCATGGCATCAGGATGTGACGTACTGGGGACTGGAGCCTCCCGACGCATTGACGGCATGGTACGCCGTAGATGACAGCGATGTGGAAAACGGCTGCATGCGTGTGATTCCAGGATCCCACCGGCAGGGCATTCTGCCACACGGAAAATCAGACCGCAGCGGCAATCTGTTGAGCATTAACCAGGAGATTGAGGCCGATGTCGACGACGGGCAGGCCGTGGATTTGGTATTGAAGGCGGGACAGATTTCCATTCACCACGGCCACCTGATTCATGGCAGCAATCCCAATCATTCAGAACGCCGTCGCTGCGGCCTGGCGATTAGTTACTGCCCCCCACACGTCAAACCTGTTCGCGCAAACTCTCTGGACAGGGTCTGGCCTGCCGTGCTGGCGCGTGGGCAGGATCCGTTTCATCACTTCGGTGACTGGAAACTGAAGTTTACAAACTGACGACTATTTGCGGGTGTCGTATCCTGATTCGGCCGCGCGTCAGGTTTCGAGCCTTGGCTCGTACAAACCGTCACAGACGGAGACAACATGAATCTGATCGACTGGCTGATCGTCATCCTGCTGAACGGATCGATCATTGTCTATGGGATTCGGTTGAGCCGCGGAGTTCAGTCCAGTGCCGACTGGTTTCTGGCGGGAAGAACTCTGCCATGGTGGCTGGTCGGCGTTTCGATGTACGCGACAGCGATTGATGCCAGTGATCTGGTCGCGGACTCCGGTGGCACATACACGTTGGGGCTCAGCTACTTTGTGACAAACTGGGTGGGCATCGTGGGCGGCTGGCTGCTGGGGGCGTTCGTGATTTACCCGTCGATCTATCGGGCGGGAATGTACACAAATGCAGAATACCTGGAAGCCAGATTCAGTCCGTCCGTGCGCGTGCTGTGTGCGTTCATTCAGGTTCAGTACCGAACTCTGGTGCTGGCGATCATCGCCACAACTCTGTACCTGACTCTTTCGATTGTGTGCGGCTGGGGCGTTGAGGCGTGGTGGGGCGTGGCCCTCATCGCTGCGCTGGCCACGGTGTACACGGCACTGGGCGGTTTAAAATCAGTGGCGGTGACGGATTCGCTTCAGTTTGCGGTCATGACCGTTGCCGGACTCATCATCTGGAGCCTCGTCTGGAACGAAGTGGGCGGATGGAACGGCATCAGCCAACGGCTGAACGATCACCAGACCGGATTGGCCGCCGAACTATTGCACGTCAACTATGACAACGTGCAGGAACTGAATGTCGGCGACAAAGATGCCGCCACAATTGAGCGTCGTCTCATAATTGGGGGCACGTACGATGCCTCAACCGGCGTGATCACTCGGCGTACTCCCAGCTGGCTGGTCGCACTTGCCTTTATGATCGTCGGAGTCGCATACTCGATCGTGAATCATACTCAGACGATGAGAATGTTCGCTGCCAAAAGCGAATGGGACATGAAGATGTCAGTCTGGGTCGCGAGCGCGGCGATGCTGGTGATGTCGTTCTTCAACCTGTCGATGGGAGTGATGGGGCGAGCGTTGTTTCCTGATGTGGGCGAGTTGCCACATGGAGCGGCGGATTCTGTTTACCCGCATCTGGTCAACCAATTTTCCATTACCGGTTTGAAGGGCATCGTGGTGGCCGGCGTTCTGGCGGCGTCATTCTCGACGTTCGATTCCATCGGGTCCACTCTGTCCGCCCTGTTGACTCGAGACGTCTATGCCCGACTGTTCGTACATGATCGCGACGACAGGCATTACATGCGCGTCGGACAGTTGCTGACACCGCTGATCATTGCCGGCTCCTTTCTGTACGTCCCGTTCATGAAGGGCGGCATGCTGCTGTTCTATCTGGACCTGACCAGCACCTTTGTCATACCGTTGCTGACACTGTTTCTGATGGGATCTCTTACGCGCGTGCATCGTCGTACCGGGCTGATTGGTATTCTGGCGGGCGCCGGCTACGGAGTGCTGCGTCTGATCGCCGGACCGATCGCAGAGACCTACGGCATTCAGATTCTGCCAGCCGTCATGACCAATTCCTTCGCGGCTTATCCGTTCAGCATTCTGGTAACCGCCGGCACCATGGTGGCGGTTTCCCTGTTCATCGGCTGGCTACCGAAGGGCGACCTTTCACACGTGGAACAGCCCGGCTGGTTACGCACCAGCCAATTGGCCATCCAGCAGCTCGATGCCTCAGTTGATCAGGAACCTGCCGCACGCTGGCCGCCGCTGCTGCTGGCGTCCGGGGCATTTGTCATCGGATGCTGGCTGAGTTTCGTGGTGTTCTGGTAACCGCCGTTGTCCATTGCAGATGCCAATCTGCCGACAGGACGGACTCCCAGTTTTGTGAAACGTTTCGCATACGGTAGCGCTGCAGGCAGACACACGCTAAAACGTGTACGAATCGATATTGCCTGCGATCATGGAAGCACAGAATGTGGTCCTCCCGGCTGTTCTGGAAACTTTTCGTCTCGTACACAGTGCTGAACCTGGCAGCAACCGTGACGTTTGTCGTGATCGTTTCGGGCTGGCAACAGGATCAGGTGGTCGAGCAAATCCGACAACGGCTGCACGATTCGGCAGCGCTGGTGCGCAGCGACGTGGCCGCGCAACTGCTGACTGGCCCGACGGAACATCTGCAGTCACACGTGCGCAGGCTGGGAGAAGAAATTGGTACTCGAATCACGCTCGTTGCGGTGAATGGTGACGTGCTGGCAGATTCGACGAAGCTCAATTTGTCGACAGTGGTACAGATGGAGAACCACAAAGATCGCCTTGAATTGGTGCGGGCGGCCGCACTGGGGAACGGAACGTCGGAACGAATCAGTCCAACGATCGGCGAACCGATGTTGTATGTCGCGCTGCGGGTCGACCAGGACGGCGCACCGGCAGGGTTTGTACGGATGGCGCTGCCCATGATGGCGATCCGCACCCAGGTGAGAGCCTTGCAGGGCCTGATCTGGCTTGTCGCCATATTGGTCAGCCTTGCCGTCGTGGGGCTGACGTATTTTGTTGCGGCACGTGTCGCACGGCCCGTCAGCAGTCTGACACAGGCCGCGGAAGCAGTCGCCGCCGGAGATTATCAATACCCGCTGTTTGTGCGGTCCAATGACGAAATCGGAACACTCGCGAAATCATTCCGGCGGATGAGCGACCGGCTGGAAGCTCGCGAGGCTCAGCTGCGGGAAAGCAGTCGGCGGCTGGTCACGGTGCTGGAAGGCATGGTTGAAGGTGTGATCGCACTGGACGATCGCGAGCGAATTGTCCTGGCAAACGCTGCCGCCGGTCGACTGTTGGGATTCTCGCCCGCAGCAGCGGAAGGAGAGCCATTGCTGAACGTGGTTCGCAATCACGTGATACATGAGGCACTTGCCCGGCCCGGAAATCATAGTGGAACGCAGAAGCTGGAAATCGAACTGGGTGGTGACGAAAATCGTGTGCTTAGCTTTAACGTGACCATGTTGTCTGCAGAACCGTCAACTCGCTGTATTCTTGTGCTGCATGATGTGACCGAACTGCGACGACTGGAATCTTTGCGGCAGGAATTTGTCGCGAACGTGTCGCACGAATTGAAAACACCTTTAACATCCATCAAGGCGTACACCGAAACACTGCTTAATGGTGCAATCGCCGACGAGGAAAACAATACGAAATTCGTTTTGCGAATTGAAGAGCAGGCGGAGCGTCTGCACGAACTCATCCTCGACATGCTCAGCATCGCTCGGATTGAATCGGGACAGCAGACGTTTGACATCGGACGAGTCAATCTGACTGACGTTGTTCAGTCATGTATTGCCGAGCACCTGGCCGCGGCCGACGCCCAACACATCATCCTGACCACATCCGATGATTCTTCCGAAATTCATGTCCGTGCTGACCAGGAAGGTGTTCGGCAGATCCTGGACAACCTGGTTGATAATGCGCTGAACTACACGCCGGACGAAGGAAACGTGACGGTTGCCTGCCGATACGAGGATTCGATGGTTGCGATTGAAGTCCGGGACACGGGCATCGGGATCGGCGCAGAATTCCTGCCCCGCGTGTTTGAGCGGTTCTTCCGCGTTGACAAGGCTCGGTCCCGCGGACTGGGAGGCACTGGACTCGGACTTTCGATCGTCAAGCACCTGGCTCAGTCATTCCATGGCACAGTCGACGTTGCAAGCCAGGTCGGTGAAGGCACAGTTTTTTCAGTGAAATTGCCCCGCGCTTGAGTGGCCTTCGGATCTTAACGGAATCTTAACCGTTTCTTAACAAATCACCCGTACCATCCCGCGCCATAACGAGGTGTGGGATTAGCCACCGCGGAAGAAACGGACTCTGCCTGTCCGGTTCAGCCACAAAACGGCAACGCCCCAGGTCTCAGCACGTCAGTTATCGTTTCAGAAGATGCGCCCGTGCTTTATCAGCAATACGAGCTCGAAGCGCCAGCGAGTGGGTCTTGTGCGTTTTGCAAATCCACTCCCTTACCCGCTTATCAGCGACGGCAGAATTCAACGCAGGGGATGAGAATGAACCAGAACAAACCATAGACGACCATGAACATGGCCGTGGCCGTCGTGTTGTTTTCCCTGACTGGCTGCGGAGCGAAGACAAGCAGCATTTCCGTGGACGGCTCCAGCACCGTCTACCCAATTACCGAAGCCGTCGCAGAAGAGTTTCGAGCGGTGCAGCCGGACATTCGCGTAACCGTGGGTTACGCGGGTGTCGTGGAACTTCGCAAACGCGTCGGTATGGTCTTTCAGAAGTCGAACCCGTTTCCCAAGTCGATTTTTGAAAACGTAGCCTACGGACCGCGACTGACGGGCGTTCGTGCCCGCAGTACACTGCACGAAATCGTGGAACACTCACTGCACAGAGCGGCTTTATGGGACGAGGTCAAAGACCGGCTGAATGATTCGGCACTCAGACTTTCGGGAGGTCAGCAGCAGCGGTTGTGCATTGCTCGAGCACTGGCGACCAGTCCGGAGGTCCTGCTGATGGATGAACCCGCATCGACGACTCGAATTGAGAACCTGATCTTCGAACTGCGAGAACGCTATACAATCGTAATTGTGACGCACAATATGCAGCAGGCGGCGCGCGTGTCTGACCAGACGGGATTTTTCTACGAGGGGCGATTGATTGAGGCCGGTCCCACGAAGCAACTGTTCACGACTCCAACGGAAAAACAGACGGAAGACTATATTACCGGCAGGTTTGGGTAACCCATGAGCATTCACTTACAACGCGACCTGGAGTCGCTTCAAATTCAGCTTCTGGCGCAATCCTCGGTTGTTGAGGAGATGATCCGCAAAGCCTGTCGAGCGATTCACGCCATTCGCCCGGTGTTGGCGGCGGAAATCATGGATCACGAACAGCTCGTTAACGAACGGGAAGTTCGGATCGAAGAGGACTGCCTCAAGATTCTCGCCCTCCATCAGCCGGTTGCTGTTGATCTTCGTCGCACAGCGACAATCATGAAGATCAATAATGACATGGAACGCATTGCCGATCTGGCGGTCAACATCGCCGAACGAGCTCAGGGTTTGACTCTGTACCCGGAGTTCATGGTCCCGGAGACGTTCGATCGAATGGCTCAACTGGCGGTGACGATGGTCCAGGACGCGCTGAATGCTCTGGTCAGGCTGGATGTCGACGCTGCCCGCGAAGTGTGCCTTCGCGACGATGATGTCGATGCCCTGAACCGCGAAGTCATCAACGAAATGCGAGGCATCATGAGGACTCGACCGGAATTGATCGAAGCCGCGCTGAATCTCTTTTCGGCCTCACGGCACATTGAACGCATTGCCGATCACGCCACAAACATCGCCGAAGACGTCATCTATCTGGTCGACGGTGAGATCGCTCGACACAAACATGACCTTCACTCGGTCGCCTGACGGCAAAGATTGCTCGTCAATACGCACCATACTTCCTGACTGCCCACTATGCCCAAACATCACGTTTTGATCATCGAAGACGATCGATCACTGTCGGACGTGCTTCTCTACAATCTTGAACAGGCGGGCTATTGCGTCTCCGTTGCCTGCGACGGGCAGGATGGCCTGAACCACGTCCGGAACAAAGTCCCGGATGTCGTCGTTCTGGATCTGATGCTGCCGGTCATGGACGGACTTGAGGTCTGCCGGCGTTTACGGGCCAACCCCGCCAGCCAGGACGTACTTGTGGTCATGTTGACCGCAAAGTCGGAGGCAACGGATCAGGTCGTGGGCCTTGCCATGGGCGCCGACGACTACGTCACGAAACCATTTAGTGTCAAGGTGCTGCTGGAACGCATCAAGGCCCTGCTCCGTCGTCGATCGTCAGCGACCGGTGAGCAAAGCGTCGCGGCCAGCCAGGGAGTCGTTGTGGACCGCCGACGCCACAGCGCAATGGAAGGCGACCAACCGCTGGATCTGACGCCCAGCGAATTTGCGTTGCTGGACATGCTGGTGCGACAGCCTGGCCGGGCTTTCACGCGTTCCGAACTGGTTGATGACGCTCTGGGCGACACACTCGTTTTTGATCGCACCATCGACGTTCATATCCGTGCCATTCGCCAGAAGCTCGGCCGTAGTTCCGAACTGATTGAGACCGTGCGCGGCGTTGGATACCGCTTTCGCGACCCGGGGAAAGCACACAGCTGAACGCAGTTGCGTTCGATCGCATCGGACAATGACGACCTGTGAAGTAGGCCGGTTTACGTCAGAATTTCATGGACGATTCGGCCGTGCACGTCGGTCAATCGAAAATCCCTGCCGGCGTGACGGTAGGTCAGACGTTCATGATCAAGTCCCAGCTGATGCAGAATTGTGGCCTGCAGATCGTGAACGCTGACCTCATTTTCGGCGACGCGTTCTCCCAGATCGTCGCTGCTGCCAAAAACCATGCCACCTCTGATGCCGGCGCCGGCGAGCCACGAACTGTAAACTCGTGAATGATGCCCACGGCCGTCCGTGCCTGGCGACTGAACGAACGGCCCGCGACCGAATTCCGTCGTAAACACAACCAGCGTATCGTCCAGCATTCCGCGAGTTTTTAAATCGTTTATGAGTGCCGCAATTGGCTGGTCAACGTTCCGCGCCAGTCGATCGTATTTCGTGAGTTCGGCGTGCGCATCCCAGTTGCGATCAACACCGCTGTCGCCATCAATCAATTCGACAAACCGCACGCCCCGTTCGACCATCCGCCGAGCCACAAGACATTGCCACGCGAATCCTGATGTATCGCCTGGGTCAAGGCCATACAGATTAAGTGTCGACTTCGATTCCTGATGCAGATCGAAGACGTCGGGGGCCGCCAACTGCATGCCGGCCGCTGTTTCGAATGACTTAATGCGAGCGGTCAGCTGCGAATCACCACCGCGATCTTTCAGGTGCTGTTGGTTGAAGTAGTCCAGCATGTCAAGTTCCGTCCGCTGCAACCCACTGGTTCGTGCTCGACGGCGCATGTTCGCGATCGGTTCCGGACCGGGGATGACTCGTGTTCCCTGATGCACGGCAGGCAGGAAGTCTGAACCCCACACCTGTCCGCCCGCGTAGGGCAGTCCCGGCGAAACAACCATGAATGCAGGCAGGTTGGCGTTCTCTGTGCCCAGACCGTAGCTGACCCACGAACCGATGCTGGGACGATTGAATGTCGCCGAACCCGTGTGAATGCCGATCGTCGCCCCGAAGTGATCGCCGTTGATGTTGGTCATCGAACGAATCACGCAGATGTCATCAATAACGCTGCCGATGTGCGGAAACAGATCGCTGACTTCAATTCCGCTCTGACCATACGGCCGATATTTCCAGCCGCTCCCCTTGTAATACGATCCTGGTTTGCGTTCGGTGTCATGGCGCGCGTTCAGGACGGGCCGGGGATCGAACGTGTCCACGTGAGACACACCGCCCGTCATAAACAGAAAAATGACTCGCTTCGCTTTCGCCGCAAAATGCGTCTGGCCGGGAACCTGCGCGTCGGAGCGACGCGGTTGCCCGTCGTCGGCCATCAGCTCCGAAAGAAGGCCGGGCAACAGCATTCCGCTGCCAGCCAGAGATCGGATTATTCGTCGGCGTGTTGTTTTCATCACTACTAATCCACAAAGACAAACTCATTACTGCACAGCATCGCACGAATCAGACTGGTCCACGCCTCGTGAGCCTTGTCTTCGGTTTCGTCAGGCAATTGTTGCACGACGCGACCAAGATGCGCTCTCGTTGCTTGAAGTTCCTCAGCCTTCGGATGTCGCCCGAAGATGTGCTGCCATGCCCAACTGACCCGCTTGTCATGTGATTCGGCAGCGTCCAACACGCGCTGTGCAATCGCCTGCGACTGAGCATCGATGAATGGCGAATTCATGAAGTACAGCGACTGCAGACTGGTTGTCGTTGGACGTCGAGTGTCGACATGCAGGTTTCCATCGGGTCCGTCAAACATATCCAGATAACGGTTCTTCCGAATTCGCTGTCGAAACAGATAGATGGTCCGACGACTGGACGAAAAGTCACCGATGTACGGTTCATGCTGGCGGAAGAAATACGTCAGCCGATGCGGCACTGGATGACGACCGCCTGGCGAACGATCAAGCTGATCACTGAAGACCAGAATCGAATCTCGCAGTTGTTCGGCATCCAGTCGCCTTCGGTTACCCCGCCACAGAGACACGTTTGTGGGATCGCTGGCCGCATTGACCTGCACCTCAGTGCTGGCCAGCCGATACGTTCGTGAGCTAACGATCAGACGGTGTAACTGTTTGACCGACCAATCATGATCGGCCAGATAGCTGGCCAGGAAATCGAGCAACGCCGGATGCGAAGGTGCTGTTCCGCGAACGCCAAAGTCACTTGTCGTCGCCACCAGACCGCGGCCAAAATGGTGGTTCCAGACGCGATTGACGATCACTCGAGCCGTCAGCGGATTCTGAGGGTCAGTGATCCAGTCCGCCAGCTGTAATCTGCCACTTCCGTCGACGTCGTCTGCGAGAGTCTGACCACCAAGAATCTGCAGGAACCCGCGACGCACCAGAGGGCCTTTGCTTTTGGGATCGCCCTGCTCCTGGACACACACGTCATCGCAATCGCCCTCGCTGGCAGCAAATGCGATGACGGGATTGGGGAAGGTCTTGGCAATCTGGCTGATCTGGTCCCGGAGATCCAGCACTTCCTGCCATGCCACATCGCGATTGTAACCTGGAATATTGATCGGCATGCGCTGGAAGTCTCGATAGCGTTCAAAGGCCGCTCGTTCCTGCCTGTGTAACGGTTCCAGTTTTTTTCGATATGTGGCGAGCAGACGGTCAGACGCTTCCTGGCCGATTCTGTACACAAAGTCGCTGCGGTACGGTTTGTGTTCGGCTCCCGCGTGTGGGTAAACCGTGCTGTCAAAGATGCCGTACAGCGCGTAGTAATCGGCCGTCGGGATCGGGTCAAACTTATGATCGTGACAGCGAGCACAGCCGATCGAAAGACCAAGGAATGTCTTGCCCAGATTGTTCAGCGTGTCTTCAATGGTAATGTGGCGTTGTCCATGAGGACTGACGCCGATCCGTCGCGAGATGGCGATGTATCCGGTGGCGATCACGTTCTGCCAGCGCTGCTCTTCGTCAGCGGCGGGTATCAGATCCCCTGCGATTTGTTCGCGAACAAACTGGTCAAACGGTTTGTCGTCGTTGAACGCATCGATGACATAGTTGCGGTACTTGTAAGCCTCCGGTATGGGAAAGTCCGACGCGTCGCCCGCCGTGTCTGCATAACGAACCAGATCCAGCCAGTGTTGAGCCCATCGTTCGCC
>JAPYTO010000104.1 GCA_029941865.1 Fuerstiella sp.
AGTTCGCATTGATTAAGAAACGGCAGCGACTGGAAAGGAGAACCAGCCGCCGCCGTGTGTTTTTCCAGTTGGGCGTTGAACCGTCCGATCTGTTTTTTCAGCGACTTGTCATCCGCTTCGTGAGTGATCTTTGCAAGTGTCATTTTCGTTTACTCCGTTTCGAACAGTGAGTAGCCCAGCCGCCGACAGTGACGGTCAGAGCTTAGAATTATCGAGCCATGTAACATCAGTGGTGGCCGTGGTGCTTGTGGTGCCGGTATCGGGGGCGGCCCGTGGAATTGTGCCGACGTCCGTTTCGGTATTCTCGCGGAGCTCGACCCCAACAGGGCCACCATCGCCACCACTGTCACCACCTCGGATGAACCAGTAACGGGTGCCACGGGCGGTCCGGAAGTCAAAACACTGCCCTTCAATCACTCGACTGCGGAAGTGGCTTAGTCGCGTGCCCAGCTTCTGGCTGGATGTGGTTTTGATGTTGGTCTCGCATAGTTCCTCAAGAGCATCCCGCAGCAGTTCAACAGCATCATTGTCGTAGCCCCCAACACCACCTCGGGAAATCTTGATAAGGTCCGCCGCCCGCAGACCGTGCCTGTCCGGGTCAACAACATCCAGAGCATGGATGGCCTGTCGCAGAGCTCCGGCTTCTGAGTCGGCCGTCATTCTCACCTCATCGCGTGTTTCGGCCGGGTCGGCTAATCCAGCCCAGACGATGGCAGCGCGAACCAACCCGGACCACTGTTCAAACGAACCCCACGGTTTCAGTTTCTGGTCTGGCCGGGCGGCCGCGATATAGCCGCGAAGAATGGTGAGCGCTGCACTGAGCAGTTCCGGCCGCCGTTTTCGTACATGCTCCCGGATGTCCGGATGTTTGAAACCAGAGCGGTCTTCCGGATTCTCATCAGGTGACTCAAGTCTGATATGACAGACGCGCCGGGCAGTGTCCGCCTGTGCCATGAGGTCAGAACCGTCCGGGTTGAACACGATGCTTCACGGCGTTCTTATGAGGTCAACCGAACTTCAGGAGTCTGGGTTTGGTGCACTAAGACTATCGATTCTGACGCGTGGACGCCCTGAGCAATCGAAGGCCGCGGTATCCCCAAAATCCGTCATCCGACCGCCTTTGTGACCGCACAGACTGAAATGGTCACGAATGGCGTTGGACGCAATGTGATCGCTGTGGCAGGTTTGTTCAGGCCGGTTCAAAGCCGGCAGACGAACGTTGGAAATCACACCCTGCCCGACTTGGCGGCATAGTTGTTTCGCCAAAGACGCCCGGGTAATCGCACGAAGCGTCCCGAAATCGTGCTGACTGTCGTCGAGACAGTTATTTCGACAGGGCAGGTCCCCACCTCCTGAAGAATTTCATCGACTTCAAGATGCTCGACATCACCAACCCGTTTTGGCGGTAGCTCTACCAGCCACAGTCTCTGCGTCTTGCCCAATCAGGGGTGACCGCTCGAGGCCGACGATCGCGCCGCCGCCGCGACATCGCCTTCCCTGCGAGACTGGTCGGAGAGCATTCAGCAATCGAATTGCTGGAAGATCGAACGATGTTGTCCGGGCAGAACTTCGCAGACGTTCCTGTCCAGGAATTGGCTGAATTGCCGGCGATCCAGACTCACGCGGTCTTTTCACCTGGCACTCCGCAGGAATACATTGATTCGATCGACGATTCACCAATTGGATTTACGAGCAGTGGATCCGAAGGCGTCTCATCTCCTTCTTCGATTGTCGGCAGATGGACCACGACCGCGACAAACGGATCGGGACTGAAACAGGGCGATCCAACCACGTTGACGTGGAGCATTGTGCCCAATGGAACGCCGATCCCGGCGCTCGGTGGAATAGCAGGGGAGTCCGCCGCCTCGAGCGATGTCGTTGAATTTCTGGGTGAAATTTATGGAGTGACAACCGACGACACCGACTACACCGACGAACCGTGGTTCACGCACCTTGAAAGCGTGTTCAACCGTTGGAGCGAGCTTACCGGGATCACTTACGTCTATGAGGCAAACGACGATGGAACGCAGTTCGTCAGCAACAACGCTTCATATCCCGGTGTTCTGGGAGTTCGCGGCGACGTGCGGATAGGTGGACACTCCATTGATGGTGATTCGAATGTGCTCGGCTACAACTTTTTCCCAAACCATGGCGAGATGGTCATCGACACGAGCGACAACTATTTCTCGAACACGACGAATAGTTCCCGTGGTCTGCGCAACACGGTGGCACATGAGGCTGCGCACGGTATTGGGATAGAGCATGTTGCATCAAACAACGCCAGGTTTTTGATGGAAGCGATCCTTAGCACCAGTTTTGACGGGCCGCAACTGGACGACATTTTAGCTGCACAGCAATACTATGGTGACACATTTGAGCCGAACGATACAGCGGTGACGGCGACAGACTTAGGCTTGCTGGCTGAGGGGCAGACACTGACAATTGGAGGTGATGCGACAGACACGGTCGTTGCGGCCGTGGACACGTCGTTCCTGAGCATCGACAATGCTTCTGATTCTGACATGTTTTCGTTCACGCTGGCTGCGGCCGGAAATATCGACATCATGCTGATGCCACTGGGCCCAACCTATAACCAAGCGGGCGCAGGGGGGCAGCCAGTCGGCATTCGACACTTCGGCACAAAACAATCTGTCTCTGGAACTGCGGGACATCAACGGTACCACTCTTCTTGCGTCAGCCGACGTGAATCCGGCCAGTCAGAACGAATCAATCCGTTTATGGCTGCCAGTACCAGGCACTTACTTCGCATACGTGTCCGGTTCTGCCACTGCCGTGCAGATGTACCAACTGGACGTTTCCGTGACCGCAGCGGCCACCGTCAGTATTGCCGGCACGACAGTTGGCACAGAGACGGGGCCTGTCAACGGCGTGTTTACGGTCACGCAGACGGCTCAGACGGCGGTCGAAACGGTCCTGACCTATTTGGTAAGCGGCACCAGCGCGCCGGACAGCGGTTTCACGGCGCTCAGCGGTTCGGTCACCATATCCGCGGGAAGCACAAGTGCCACGATCACAGTGCCGGTAATCGACGACTCCATGATCGAAGGCACGGAAGCCGTGACGCTTACGCTGACGGGTGTTGCCAACAGCGCGCCGGGCGTCACGGTCGATGCGGCCAACGATGTTGCTTCCATCGACATTCTGGATAATGACAGTATCACCGTGCAACTGTTCGTTCCCACGGACCTGACGAGTGCCGCGGGAGGCACTGTAACCGTGCCGGTGATGGTCGATGTCATGGAATCCGCTGAAATCGACCTGGCGGTTGTGGATCTGGCCATTCAGTTTGATTCGACAAAGTTCACCGCGGGCAATTTTCAGCTGGGTACGCTCCTTGCCGGCGCAGGGTTCGATGCTCCAGTCGTCAACACGTCAACTCCGGGCGTCCTGGCGGTCACGACTTCGTCGCCGACTGGAACCAGTCATCTACCGCAGGGAACACGTGGGTCGGTGTTTCTGTTCGATCTGACGGTCGCTGCGGAGGCCACAGCGGGCCCTTCTCGGCTGAATTTTATGTCGAATTTCTCGACCACATTCACTGCGTTAAGCAACAGGAACACAGACGAACTCACGCTCTCTCCGCCGCCGACGAATGCTGATTCTGATTCGGTCGACGGCCTGCTCACCGTCGACAACGGTGAACACTCCAGTCGGTCGCTTGCACGATGCAACACCGACATTCACGTGGGAGGCGGTGTCAGGTGCTGACACATACGACGTGGAAATTGCGAATGCCGTTTCCGACCAGGTGATTCTGCAGCGAAACGGAATTTCAGCGACGCAATTCACGCTGTCAAACGTGGACCAACTGCCGCTCGGGCGGTACGACGTAAGAATTCAGACAAACAATGTGCCGGCCGCATCGTCGTCCGGCAGCACGGTTGCTGTCTTTAGTGAATCGTCAGGCTTCACGGTCAGCACACCTCCGGAAGTGCTGTCGCCGAACGCTGATACTTACGATACTACCCCGAAATTCAGCTGGACGGCAGTGTTTGGCGGGGCCACCAGCGAGGTCGAAGTTGTCAATGTCAGCACCGATGTCTCCGTGTTCACACAGACCGGAGTTGTCGGCACATCGTTAACGGTCCCTGGCGGAATCGCATTGACGCCGGGTCAGTATCAAGTTCGAATTCGGTCGTTCGCAACAGACGGGACGGCTTCCGACTGGAGTGCAGTTCAGGACTTCCAGATCGGCACGGCACCGGCACTGCTGGGACCAGCGGAAGGCCTGGGCGCCGCTCCGTTCAGCCGAACGGAGTCTCAGCGCCCGACACTCACGTGGCAACCGTCACTTGCTGGATTGAAGTACCGGATCTGGCTGACGAGTGTCTCAATGGGCGAAACGCAGTTTGTTCAGGCGGATCTGCAGTCGGGCAGTTACACGCCTCCGGCGGATCTGCCGGTTGGCAAATACCGTTACTGGGTCCAGGCGGAAGCTGGGTCGGGAGAAGTCAGCGACTGGAGTGTGCCGTATGATTTTGACATCCTGACGGCTCCAGCTGTGGATACCATCAGTCCACGTTTTGATTCCGACGTGACCGTTAATTGGCACCATCCTGACGCCGCGGCGCAGGACGTCTCGGTCACGTGGCAGTTGTGGCTGAACAAAGTGGACGTCGTTCCAGCGGAGGTCATTCTGGTGGAGAATGACCTCTCCTCCACACAGTACGATCTTTCGGGGTTGTTAAATGGGCGCTACAAGGTCTGGACACGTGGTGTTTTCACCGGCAGTAATGTTGAGGCCGGCACGGTTGTGACCACGTGGAGCAAGGGGGAAGTCATCGAAATTGGTGGGCGGACGTCGGTGATTCCCATTGGCAACACGCACGACGATACACCTCTGCTGACATGGACTCCCGTCCTGGGAGCCGTGTCGTATCAGGTCTATCTGGCTCCGTCGGCATCCATCGGTTCACCAATTGTCGATGTGGCCGGATTAACTACGAATTCTTATCAGGTTGCCGACGCGTTGTCGGCCGGCGTCTACCGGATCTGGGTGCGAGCGTTTGCGGTCGACGGACGTGTGTCGCTGTGGAGTCTGAATTCACAGTCACAGTTTTCCATCAACGGTGTAACGGCCCCGGTTCTCGATCCGATTGCAGCGGGTTCAGACCCAACGCCATTATTTTCCTGGACAGCGGCATCCAATGCGGTTCGGTACGAGATTTTTGTGTCCAGCGTGTCCTCCGTGAGCACTGCAATTATTCGTGACGATACGATCACCGGAACCGACTACACATCGACGACCGAACTTACCGCGGGCGATTACCGGTACTGGGTGCGGGCGATCGGCACGACAGGCCAGATTGGTACATGGAGCGCTCCGGAACGTATTACGATCGTTTCGTCAGACGCCGATCAGGAACAGCCGATCGAAGATGTGGTGCTGACATCCATTGCCGAGAGTTCCGGACGGAGTTCAGAGAAATTGGTCCGTGCTGTACCTGTGAAGCTGCTCGCGAATACAGCAAGGAAGCTGCGATCACTTGTGACATTTAACAGTGCTTCGGTCAGTATCCTGCGGCCATCCGAACAGGCGATGGTAGACAACGACACGACTGACGTAGATGTTGAAACGTCTGATGAAGTCATGACCACCTGGGACGCTGCGATTTGGGCAGAAGAATCGGCAGCTCTGCCGGACGAGGATGGCACGCCTGCAGAACAGCCTCTCGGTAAGGGATGGCTCGCCAGTCTGGCACTGCTGACTCCGTCGGTATTCCGCCGCCGTCGTCGTGATGACGAGCCAGTGACGTTATAACACGAACCAGCTGAACGGACTCCGGACGAATAAGTGTCCGGGGAAAATTGTGGAGTACACAACTTCGGCGTGTTCGTAGTCGTCCGGCGCGAAGCTCAAATTAAGAAACATAGCCGCCTCCTGATCTTCCAGACGCAGCACCTCGATTCCAATCTCGATATCCGTCCGTCATTATCCGCTCGGTCACCCTGGAGTCCAATTCGGCCCCGATTTCAGGTCAATCAGTAGCAAAAAGGCCTGTCACGGACCGCAGCGCGGCACGTGCACGACACCGTGGTGACCTGCCGTTTCGTTCATCGGAAACTTTATGACATCATGCTTCTCATTGCCGCGGTGTGGCGACGAACTCATCCTGACTCGCCATTGGACTCAGCGACAGACATCGCGTTTCCCCCGGTCACTCTTACGGAAGAGGTCGCGGATCCCCCAGCGAATACAGAAATTCTGCCAAATGATTGACAACTTACGGCCTGCTGAGCTATAGCAGCCGTTGTGAAGATCGCCGTTCCCGCGGGCGGGTGGGGCGACATTGGTCCGGGCGGAAGATTTGCGTTCTTTCCGTTTGCACCGTTACTCTGTAGCGAGCGTGTTATGTGTGCCAGCCTTCGAGGCAATTTATTGGTCGCGGCCAATCATCTGCGTGATCCGAGTTTTTATCGGGCCGTCGTGTTGATGGTCGAACACAACGACGACAGCGCGATGGGGCTGATCATCAATCGACCGGATTCGATTGCTATTGATGCGGCGATTGCGGAGGCCAAGATGTCGTCAGTCGGTATGGGCCCGATCTATTCGGGCGGCCCCGTGGAAACGACGTCCCTGTTCATTCTGCACAGTTGTACAGAATTAGGAAGTTCCGACGAAGAGATCACGTCCGGCATTTTCGTGACGGGCAGTCATGATTCGTTTGATTCCCTGATCAATAATGAGGCTGGCTGCGAACACGAATGCGGTTTTCGCGTCTACCGAGGGTATGCCGGATGGGGACCGGCACAGCTGGAAGGCGAACTGGATCGCGGCGACTGGAGAATCATGCCGGCGGAAGCCGATCTGGTCTTTAAACAAGATCCGTATGAAATCTGGGAAGCCTGCACGCGTCGGCTGCAAATGAAAAACCGCCTGCTGCCTCATGACGTCCCGAATGCCGAATGGAATTAGCGGTCTGTCCATGTTGAGTTTACTAGTAGCGGAACTCGCCAGGAGTTTCGGCAAACGAGGGGAAACGCCGAAAGTCCTGGCGACGTCCGCTACCGTCAGCATTAGGAAACTTAATGTTGATGCAGCAATGGACCAAAATTCGCTCGGATGTGCACCAGGGGGCAATGCTGTGCTCTGAACAACGTCGAATTTTTTCTACACAATGCACATGACACATCGCGCCGAACGGGATGGATACATGCCGGGTGGAATACATCGGCCTTCGGAAGGAAAGCAACATGCAAGTCGTCGCACTGAACGATTCTGTGACCGGATCAACCGCCAAAGTTGCCGGTCACCTGGGTTTTAATTGTTTTGAATTTATCGCCCAGTTGGGCGATGAAGCCGTGTCAGTCATTCATGCGGCGGACGGATTCGCGAACGGCGACAAACCGCCCAGCCACAGCGGGATCCCTTTGCTGTTTCCCTTTCCCAACCGAATCCGTGGCGGACGATATTCGTGGGACGGCAAAGACTATGAACTGCCGGAATCACTGGTGGGGTACGAAGGCGCCGGAAACGCCATTCACGGTTTCTGTCTCGACCGACCGTGGCGAGTGGTCAGTCAGACCGTTTCGTCCGTGACCGGAGTCTTCCGCATCAGCAAAGACGCTCCGGAACGCCTGCCGCTGTGGCCCACCGACGGTGAAATCGAAATCTGTTACTCGTTGAATGATGCCTGTCTGCGGGCCGATATTACCGTCCGCAATCCCACGGACGTGCCGCTGCCATGGGGATTCGGCAATCACTCATATTTTCGCATTCCACTGGCAGACAGCAGTGTACCTGGCAACTGCAGGGTGCACGCACCAGTGAACAAACAGTGGGAACTGGACGGTTGTCTGCCAACAGGACGTATTTTGCATGGTGACAACGTTGTGTCGCTGCAGGACGGTCCCGCGTTTGACACGCTGAAGCTGGACGACGTCTACACCGGCGTACAAAGCGTTGATGGAGTGGTCGAGTGCCGCATCGTTGACGAACATGCGGGGACGCAGGTCGTACAGCGGTGCGACGATTCGTTTCGCGAAATCGTGGCGTTTACTCCGCCGTGGACCTCGGCCGTGTGTCTTGAACCCTACACGTGCACCACGGATGCCATCAATCTGCAGCAGCAGGGGGTTGACGCCGGGTTGCAGGTGCTGGCACCAGGCAAAGTCTGGACTGGCTGGATTGAGATTGCCGTCGGCAAGGCGATACGCTGATACTCATCGAACAGCCCTGAGCTGAACACCGCAGGTCACGCGGCGATCAGCAAGGACAGTTCATCCGCGTTGACCGCGACAATGGAAATGCCGAACCGGTCCGCCAGGCTGGCCACTTCTTCCGGTTCCAGAATAATGGTCTTCCCCGCCTCAATCGCCAGGACGCGCCCACCGGCCTGATGCATCGTCTTGATCGTTTCGACGCCGACGGTCGGAACATCGAAACGCATATCCTGCTGGGGCTTCGCCACCTTCACGACCGTAAAGCCGCCTCGACGACACAGCTCACCGGCCCGACGGATACATTCGTCTGTGCCTTCGATCGCCTCCACTGCCATCACCGCCGTGTCATTGACAACCACCGTCTGACCGACGTCCAGACGTCCCATTTCGCGCGCCAGATCCCAGCCAAACTGAATATCACGCCACTGTTTGGCGCTGGGTTTTCGGGTTGTCAGAAAGCCGTGTTTCACAAGTAACTCCGGAACGTATTGAAGAGCAGAATCAAAGCCGAATCCGTCTCGCTCGAACTCACGAATGACGGCCAGCAGAATGGTGTCATCCTTTTTGTTCTCTTTGGCGTAGCGAAACCACATGTGCAGCGTACGCCAGTCCGGCATCAGCCGCATCCACCGGAACGAGTGATACAGCGAGGTCTTTTCGATCTTGCCTGCCATCACGATTCGGTCCACACCGGCGCGTTTGAGCAGCCGAATGGCTTTTCCAATGCGAGCTACCGGGGCGACCCGAAACTCATCACAAACGCCAGCCAGCTCCGCAGATGCCATTCCCTGAACGCCAAGGCCAAAAACCGAATGCCCCGCCAACTTCGCTGCGCGAGCAAATTCCACAGGAAACTGGCCACCACCCGCCAGCAGCCCCAGACGAGACGGTTTCGTCGCGTGAGCGTCGTCGCGCAGCACAGGCCTGAACGGCAGAATATCGTTATGGGTTTCAGGGTGACTCATCGTTGAAAACAAAGCCGTCACAGCGCAAACATCAGGCCGCTTTATCCTGACTGCCGGCAGGAGAGTCCGCTGCTGTCAAAAGTTGATTCATCTGTTCCTGTAAAGTGGCCAGCTGTTTCTGCAGGTTCTTTACCGTTATTCGCATTTCCGGAAGTCGCTTCAACGCCATTGTCTCCCGAGCGTGCTGGGTGGCCGGGCGCGCCGGTATTCCCAGATACTTCTGTCCACCTGGCATGTCTCTGTGGACGCCTGTTTTTGCGCCCACGATGGCCCCATCACCCAGGTGAACATGATCAGCAATGCCTGACTGGCCGGCGCAGACGACATAAGAGCCTGTGCTTGATGACCCGGCGATTCCCGTGTGTGACACCAACAAATTGTGGTCCCCGATCTGGCAGTTGTGAGCAATCATCACCTGGCTGTCGATCCGTGTGCCTGTTCCAATCAGCGTCTCACCGACTTTTGCGCGGTCAATCGTGGAACACGAACCGATTTGCACGTCGTCACAGATTCGCACAATGCCTGCGTGCAGCAGTCGTTCGTGTTGCCCGTTCACGGTTCGAAAGCCGAACCCCTCGCCACCAATGACGGTCCCTGCATTAATACTCACTCGGTTTCCGACGATGGTGTCCCGATGCAGAACCACGTTGGGATGAATCATGACGTCATCACCAATTGTACATCCATCGCCGATCACGACGCCGGGTGCGATGTCGCAGTTTTCGCCTATGACAACGTCCTCACCAATGGTTGCGAGCGCGTGGATATTTGTTCTGGAGCCAATCGTCGCCGACGCAGAAACCACAGCCTGCGGAGAGATACCCACGGATGGCCGCTGACGTTCAGGCAATAACAATCCCACAATCTGTAGATAAGCAGGCTCGGCCTCGTCCACCAGAAGAAATGTCCGGTTGGGGTAACGTTCCAATTGATCACGAACTGCTGCCGGAGCAACGATGAGTTTAGCCTGGGAATCTGATGCCCGTTTCAGGTTCCTTTTACACCCCACAAACGCCAATTGCGTCGCAGTTGCTCGCTCAATGACATCCGCTCCACTGACGCTGCAGTCAGCGGGGCCCACCACTGTTGCCCCCAGAATCCGAGCGATTTCCTTAGCGTGCAGCGTCTTCTGTATTCGTGTCCCAGCCATCCCAGCCTCCATGCTACGACGATGTTCGCGCAAACCGAGTACTGGGTTCGGGCGAGTTCAGGGTGAGTGTTTTACGACACATCCAGAGCCGGCTGCAATACAGGAAGTCCGTAAAACCAGCATCCGGAAGAATCTGAAAACAGTGTATATCACTAGATTATTCGACAATTTGACCCCGGCTGGCTGAGTGCGTTTCGATTCCTGGCACGTTTCATTCTGACAGCGTCGAATTGCCGCTTTTCAAAGGATACAATGTGGGCGTCAGGAAGTGTTCCAGAAATTGCCGTTGAGCAGCTTCCAGGTGACGAACTTGCTGTCGTCAGGCGAAAACATGGCACCTTGAACCCAAAGGGATCGGACTGAGCTTCAAAGTCTTGGCTCTGTCATCTATTCACTATCCAATTCGCTACCCGCAGTTTACCACAGGCTCCAAAGTCCTGCAGATTGGCCATTTTGATGATTTCCGATGAGCAGGAAGGCCCGGCCGCGCCGCCTAACGGTGTTTTGGGCAACGTGCAGACAAAGTACGCGACGTTGTTTGAGCCGCCCCATGAACTGACCTTTCAGGTGGGCGCGAAGCTGGGGCCGACGACCGTTGCCTATGAAACCTACGGAACGCTGAATGAACGGTGTGATAACGCTGTCTTCATCTGTCACGCCCTGACGGGTGATGCTCATGCGGCCGCGTTTCATGGAGCTGAGGACGACGAAAAACCAGGCTGGTGGGATGGCTTTATCGGACCGGGCAAGGGCATTGATACCAACCGCTATTTTGTCATTTGTGCCAATGTATTGGGTGGTTGTCAGGGAACGACCGGGCCCGGCAGCATCAACCCGGCCACGGGAGAACGCTTCGGCCTTGAGTTTCCGTTTTTGACCGTGTCGGACATTGTTTCCGCGCATTCGGAACTCGTGACACATCTGGGGATCCGCCAGTTACTGGCCGTGATAGGGGGAAGCCTTGGTGGGATGCAGGTTCTTGATTGGGCCGTGCGGTTTCCGGACCAGGTTCGCGGTGCCGTCGTTCTGGCTTCGGCTCCAAAGCTGGCGGCTCAGGGGATCGCGTTCAACGCCGTGGGTCGGCGCGCCATTTACGCAGATGCGGAATTTGCGAATGGGAAGTATTACGATGGCGAGGGTCCTCGCTATGGCCTGTCACTGGCCCGCATGATTGCACACATCACATATCTTTCTGAAGATTCGATCGAGTTGAAGTTTGGTCGGCGACTCCAGGACAGTGATCGATTCGCCTTCGACATGCAGAAGGAAACGGAATTTCAAATTGAAAGCTATCTTCATTATCAGGGAAAACGTTTCGTACAGCGTTTTGACGCGAACAGCTATTTGTACTTGACTCGAGCGATGGACTACTTCGACCTGTCCGAAGGTTATGATTCGCTCGCCGACGCCCTGAAAAGCGTGACCGCGCGTTTTCTGGTCGCGTCGTATGACACAGACTGGCTGTTTCCGACGGCGCAGAGCAAAGAACTCGTTTCGGCGCTGTTGCAGGTCGGCAAACACGTGTCCTACACGGAATTGCCGTGTCCGTTCGGTCACGATTCATTTCTCATTGACCTGGGACCGCTGACAGAGATGGTGGCTCCCTTTCTGGAACAAACACAACTCGCGGGCAGAACGTCCGCGGACGAATAGGGCAGTTTACAAACTGGCGGAACAGGCTCTGGATGGTGGGGGCATCCGTTCTGCTATTACAGCGTTTCACGCTGACCTGTGGCCGCGAAGAACGCGTTTCAACAGCAGTTTTGTTACTCCCACGAGCCAGTTTCGTTCACGACAATAAGTAAATTGCTCTAAAACACTTCAACCGCGGCCATGAGTCAGCGAAATTCGCTGTAGAACCACACATGTCGAGCACTCGATACCAACTTCCCGACCCAACCGTCCCGCTGACCGACGATCTGATCATGCGGCACATCGACGACAACAGCCGCGTCATTGACCTGGGCTGCGGCGACGGCAGGCTGATGCAGCGTCTCAGTGACGAACGCGCTTGTAACGTTGTCGGGATTGACGTGGAGCAGCACAACGTCACAGCAGTCATTCGCCGTGGTTTGTCGGTTGTGGCGGCCGACCTGAACAAGGGCCTGGCCGACATACCGTCTGACACATTTGACTTTGCTGTCCTCAGCCAGACCCTGCAGCAGGTCCAGCGCCCCAAAGAGTTACTGACGGAAATGCTGCGTGTGGCCAACCGCGGACTGGTGGTCGTGCCAAACTTCGGTCACTGGCGAGTTCGCTACGAAGTTCTGCGCCGTGGCCGCACTCCGATCACTCAGACCCTGCCGTACGAATGGCACGAATCGCCGAACCTGCACTTCATGTCGATGCATGACTTTCGCGATCTGATGCAAAGCATCGGTCTGCGTATCGTCAAGGAACGTCCGATCATTAACGGCCGGGCGGTCGACAGGCCCTGGGCCGCGAATCTGCGTGCCGACAGTGCCTTTTACCTGCTGGAACGTTCATCAGCGCCGACGCGATAGAGCATGGTTTCTGCCTGCCGCTGCTACAGCGGTTTTCAAGATCACGCGGTCGTTCTGTAGCGGAATTCGCGGAGAATTTCGGCAGTGGCAGATCGAAAGTCCTGGCGGCTTCCGCTACGACAAAAAGTAAAATCCTGCTAACGCGTGCGCGTCTGTTGTTGCTGCAGCAGTGCGTTCTGAGTTATCGGACCTGAAACGACACGACTTCCTGGGTCGCCTTGCCGCTGATGCGATCTCGCAGCCGAATCCGAATTCGATATGTGCCTCGAGCAAGATGCGAGGGCACTGTCAGTTCGAAACTTTGATAGTAGTCGGATCGCTCGGATGATGATTCATCTGTAATGTTTGACAGGTTGATCGTTTCAATTGGATCCGCTGATTCGTCTTCGTGAAGAATCTGAAGCTGAGCGTCGAAACTGGTGCGGCGGCTTCCCGTCGATGTTGGCTCGGTCGTGAAGTTTTCGAGCTCAGCATACAGCAGAATCGGTTGTCCAGGCTCGAAATCGTTGGACGGAAACGTCTCGATGCGCCCATAGCTGAAGATTCTGCTGCAGATGTCCAGACGGCGACACCGCAGCGCCGCTACTGGAGCCAGTCGCCGAACTGCGAATGTCAATTGTCCGGCAGCGTTGGTTAGGGCCACTTCTCGATCTGCTTCCTCCGGGACGGAACGATATTGAGCCAACCCTAACATCAGTTCCTGCCAGAAATCCTGTTCTGCCGGTGGCATGGTCTCAATCGCGGCAATGGCTTCACCAGGCTGATTGGCGACCAACTGCAGCAATCGCAGATCCTGGTGTCGCCGCCGAAACTGGTCAACGTTCTGTGGCGTGCCGTTCTCCAGTCCCGGCCAATTGTTCAACTCAGCAGTCGTTTCGGCAATCAGTTGCAGCAATAAAGGGCTGGCCGCGGAGGGCGTTTCTGCGGCATCGACCGTAACGTCCACGGCTTGTTCTTCCGGTGGCAACTGGACAGGTTGTTCGTCCCGTTCCCGAAACGGACTCCATGAAGGCTGTAGTCGTTGAAACTGGCGCTTAAAAATCTCTCGGGGGCCGGACTCAGCGGAAGTGTCGTAGAGTCCCCGCAATCTGTCGAACACCGAAGGTTCTGTCGCTGCGTCAGTTTCGGTGTCAGTTGTTTCACTGTTCACCTGATCCCCTGGATTATTTATATCACCGGTTTCAGCAATCGTCGGCGTCAGGCCGTGAAACGTCGCCGTACGAACAACCACGGCTGGACTGCCGAGTTCGCTGACGGCATCCGGGCCGGACTCACCCGTCCTGAGTTCGTTTTCTGCCGTAGCAAGTTGTTCTGATTGTGGCAGCACCTGCCATTTTGCGTCACGTTCCGTCAAAAGATCTCCCCGGGACATTTCATTGTCGGATCTCTGATTGATGATGGCACGAATTTGATTGGCAGCGGATTTCGAGGAGTGCCCGCCCACCAGATTCAGTGCAGGCCGAGGGGCTGGGGACTTCGCCACCACTTTCTGTCGCATCGGGACGATTTTGGCAACGACACCGGCCGAGCCGGCAGGCCTCACAGTTGGATCTTGATTCGCCTTTCGGGCATTGAACTGCGGCGTCAACAACCGAGCGGTCGGCACACGTGCGGTGTCAGCAGAAGCGGCTCTGGTGTCGAGGGCAACTGCAGATGAGGGAATCCCGGAATGTCCGCCGCCGATATTTCGGGATAGCACCGGTACCGTCCAGTTCCCGGACAATTTGTCACTTTGCGAACGAACCGTTGACACATCGTCGCGGTCCACAGCCGCCGTGCGGGGGGTGAGCGACGAACGGGCGCCCGGCAGACTGCTGATGCAACCGCTCGCAGTCACCGTCACCAGGCACAGCAACGCCATCCCTGACGCGGTGTATTTCGGATTCTGAACTTCCAGCATTTGGCTCGGCTTCCGTGCGCAAACCGTGACGCCACCATGGTGACGGCGTCCAACTTCTGTGCATTCTATCTGTCCTGTGGTGTTCCAGACAGGTCGACAATCCGCCGCCTGCGTCGTTGCCTGTTGTTTGGAACGGCGATACGGCAGTAAGTGGCGGATTCTGCCGATTGGCTCCGACGGAGCGGCAGTAAGCGTTCCGGATCGGACTTCACACAAGTCGTGCGGCTGCAGAAATTGGAAATCGACGCCAAAAACACGTCCGTGAACCCGACGCTCGGCAGGACTTCCCGTCGTGCGGTCGGTCACAATTCACATTGGCAGCAACGTTCAGTAGAGTTCCCGCATGGCGGCAGGACGTGTTTTGGTCAACGCGTCGACCGGGATTCGAACGTTTTTTGTTTTCCTGACAGCCAAAGGTGATCCCCGTATATGCAGCGGCATCGCCGCTCGTCGAAACTAAACTGCACAATTTTCGATGGACTGACCGAGCAATCAGCCAATCCGTCGTCGGGTGAACAAGCTGTGATGGTCAACCGTAGGCTGCGATTTGAATGTACGTGTCTGTTGGGCATTGTCCTGGCTGGCTGTGGGACGGCGAACAGCCCCGAAAACGATTTGTCAGGTGCTGACAGCAGGCGACCGGTTGTCGTGACAACCAGCTACGCGCTGTACAGCATGGCGTCGGAATTGGCGGGTGACGCCATCATTGTTCAGTACGCGGTGTCGGATGGACTGACGTCGCGAACGTGGGTGCCGTCGTCGGCAGACGTACAGAAACTGCAGGCAGCCGACGTTGTCCTGTTGAACGGTGCTGGCTACGAGCGCTGGGCGCAGAAGCTGTCGCTGCCACGCTCAAGAACTGTTGATACGTCCAGCGGTTACCGCGAACAGCTGCTGCATTTTGCGGACGCCGTCACTCACCAGCACGGCCCCGTCGGCCAGCAATCGGATCGTGATGCAATTCCAACGGTCTGGCTTGATCCTGAGTTGGCTGCAGCACAGTTGCACCGCGTCGAAGAACAACTGTTGAGGCTTGCTCCTGATGCCGCCGACGCGATTTCTCAACGGGCCACCGGATTCAGCAACACGTTCGACAAACTGGATCAGCAACTGCAGCAACTCGCGGCAGACAGCGCCGGCAACGCAACCACTGTTGTCACTGACGATACCGATCTTCAATACCTGATAAATCGTCTGGGCTGGAAGGCACATCAGATTCAATGGTCTGAGGACGGCAGGTTGACGGAGGAATTCGTCAGGAAGGTCAAATCCACTTCGCCGCAGCTAGCTCTGTTTCGCACCGATGGCAGCGGGCATCGAATGGAAGTACTTCAGGCAACAGGCGTGTCGTGTATCGCTGTCGACACCTGTGAGTCCGCACTGCCCGATGGGGACAGTCTGGTTGGCCGTATGTCCGCGAACCTTGACAGGCTTCGGGCGGGGCTGGGCCTGTAATCACCAGGTGCACGGACAGGATACGGAAACTCGTCCAGGTGGTGGCTGGCTGGACTGAGGTTACGCAGGCAGCTCCGGAGCCCGGGAATTCACGGCGCCAGTTCCGTGTTGTCAGGATAGGACTGCATGACCTGGCGAAACGTCAGTGGCGGCTCGGCGGGCTCCGTGCGTTGTCGAAAAACGAAGTTCAGTGGAGCAACCAGCACGAATGTCAGTCCGAATCCGATTGGCCAGAACCAGACAGCGAACCAGTTATCGCCGAACCAGTCCTCGCAATTGTAGATCAAAAGCATGGTGGCACACGCGGACAGCAGCGTGGCCGAAAAAACGGCACGGCTTGTCGTGCGTTTCGAAAACAGGGCCAGCAGAAACACGGCCAGTAGTGGTCCGCCGAACGCCGCGGTGGTCTTTTTCCCGATCTCAAACACGTCTCCCAGAGGGCCGACGAAACACGCCAATGTCACCGACAGCGTGCCCACCAACAGAATCAAAACACGAATCAGTAAGACGTCACGTTCCGGGTCATCCGGTTTCCATTTTGGCCGCAGCCGATCACGAAAATCGACCACAATTGCCGTCGTCACGGAATGGATGCCGGAATCGATGCTGGACATCACGGCGGCCATCAATGCCGCCAGAAACAGACCTGTCATACCGGGCGGGAAATGGAGTCGCACGAACTGCGGCAACGCCTTGTCCTGCAAATTGGCTCGACGCACCGCGTTTCCGACGTCGTTGGAAGCCATCGGCGGCATCGGTTCGCCAATCGTGTCAAAGTGGTCCTGCAAAACAGGACGAAGTTGTTCCGGGTGGTTCTCGAAGTACGAGTACAGGCCCACTCCGATCGCAAGCAAACCTGGGATGACGATCCACATGCCCAGCAGGTTCAGTCCAAACCCTCTCTGCGACGTGCGTTCGTCCTTAGACGACAGATATCTCTGCACGGCCACCTGGTCCGCTCCAAAGGCCGACAGCGCCTCAAGGAATATTCCGATCAGGATCGCCCAACTGCCGTATTTCAGAGTCAGCGAAGGCGTAAAGTCGAACACCAGTCCCTCGCGTCCCTGAAAGTAGGTCTCCATGATCCCTTCCACGCCGGACTCGCTTTTGGAAATCAGCAACGCGACCGACAACAGAATCGTCATCGTGAAGATGAAGAACTGCAGAACATCCGTCCACATGACTGCACGAAGGCCGCCCAGCATTGTGTATGAAATCGCGATCACGCCAAGCGACAGAATGACGACGTTCTGTGAGATTCCGGCCACACTGGCGATCACCATAGATGCCGCAAAGGTGGCGGACGCCATCCATCCGATTCGCAGCAGAATGAACAGGCCACTGGCCAGACAGCGCACCGAGACATGAAATCGACGTTCCAGATATTCATAAGCTGTTTCGCATCTCAGCCGTGAATAGACGGGAATAAAAACCCACACAACGACCGGCGCCATAAACGTTACGGCGACCAATGTCAGGCCAACACGAAGACTGCTGCCAAACGCGGCCGACGGATACATGACGAAGCTGTTGGACGAAAACAGCGTCGCCATCACACTAAGACCGACGACGAACCAGCCCATCGACCCGCCCGCAGCAAAGAACTCCTTCCGTGACTGACCGCGGCCGCAGACGACACCAAAGCCCAGCGTGATCAGCAGATAGGCGGCGATGACAAGAAAGTCGAAGACGTGCATCTGTTTAAGCATCAGTGTTAAAAGGTGACGGACTTCCAGACATACACAGAACAGTCGGTCCGCACCATTTGAAGCTTCCAGCCAATACAGGCCGCCGACGTTTGAGAATGTTGGTTCACTTCATGGCTGGTCATTTCGGGCACACCGCGTGGACGGCTATTCTCTATTGACCACATTCTGTGGATTCCCGTTGATGAATGCTTTCAGGTTTTCCGCCGACATCGCCAGCAACCTCGCTCGGGCTTCCTGGGCGTACCACGCCACGTGTGGAGTAATCAAACATCGTGGAGCACTCAGCAATGGATTGTCGCTGGCGGGCGGCTCGACATCCAGTACGTCAAGAGCGGCCGCTGCAATCTGCTCGTCCCGCAGTGCCTGAGCCAGGGCCGGCTGATCGATCAACTGACCACGACTGGTATTGATCAGGAAAGCTGTCGGTTTCATAAGTCTCAGTCGATCGGCGTTCACGATTTCGGCCGTTTCATTCGTCAGCGGGCAGTGCAGCGAAACGACGTCGGACTGCTGAAACAGACGATCCACCGGAACGTATTCCACGTCCACTCCGCCGACAGTCGTGTGACCGTCTGCTCCACGGCGAGCCGCGATAATGCGCATGCCCATCGCCTGACCAATGCGAGCGACGGCCAGTCCGATGCGTCCGAAGCCGACAATGCCAAGGGTTCTGCCGCTCAGTTCTATAATTGGCCCGCACGGCAGGCAAAAGTCGTCGCCCTCTGCCCATTCACCCCGCTTGACGGCTGCATCATGAGCACGAATACCTCGTGCGAGATCCAGCATCAGCGCAATCGTATGCTGAGCGACGGAGTCAGTCCCGTACACGGGGACGTTCGCCACAGTTACATCGTGTGCGGATGCGGCATCAACGTCAATGATGTTGTGTCCAGTCGCTGTGACACCGATGTACTGAAGTCGGGGCAGCTGTCCAATTGTCTTTGCATCCAATGTGACCTTGTTGGTGATGACGGCCGTTGCCTCCATCGATCGGCTCACGACCAGCGACGGCGGAGTGCGGTCGTGGATGCTCACGTCGCCCAGATCCTGAAATGCCTCCCAGCTGAGATCGCCAGGGTTCAGTGTTTGCGCGTCCAATATCACGATGCGTTCAGTCACTCTGCATTTCCCGAAATTGAATCAGATTCACCAGCAGAGCCGGCAGTATGAGGAAAGTCCCGGAATAGGACAACAATACCAGCTCGACGCGCCAGCGAGTGGGTTCTGTGCGGTCGATATACGCACCTGCCTGGGCCACGTTCCTGGATCAATAATCATGCTTCCGCACGAACGCCCACCCGCTGCGCTGTTGCTTTACGGCGGACAGGTTAGGACAGAGTCGTTCCGTGTGAAAGCGAATGATGCCGAATCCAGGCGGTGCGACGAAGCCTTGTGGCTCACCAGCTGACACGCGGGCATGTCACAATCGTCAAATATCGTTCGATAAATCTGCGTTCACTGCTGCGGGCTTGAATCGTGCCACCAGTTTCTTCACAACCAGCGGAAACAGCCCCAACACCACAAAGGCCGCTATCAATTGTGGGCTCAGTATTCCGGACGCACCTTTCTGGGCCAGTGTTGCCAGATCAGGAACGCTTGATCCGGCGTACACGTAGACAATTGTGCCAGCGAACATGCCGACCTGACTGACCCACCAGAAGGTACGTGTTTTCATGGGAGTAAGTCCCATCACCACGTTAATCACGAAGAACGGCACCGCAGGAATCAGCCGCAGAGTGAACAGATAGAAGGCACCTTCTTTTTCGAGATTTCGGTTGAATGCCTCCAGCTTCTCGCCAAACCGGTTCTGTATCGTTTCCCGCAGCAGGTAGCGACTCAACAGGAATGCCAGTGTGGCTCCCATTGTTGACGCGAAGCTGACCAGGACGATTCCGCGAATCAGTCCGAAGTACCACGCGTACACCAGCGTCAACACTGTGGCACCTGGCAGCGACAATCCGGTCACGGCTACGTAAACACCAAAAGCAAGGCCGTAGATCAGCACCGGATGCTGCTGTTGATACTCGCGCAGCTCGGTTTCCTGTTGTGCAAGATTATCAAGAGTCAGGGTGTCGCCGTATTGCGTGTAACCACAGACAACAGCGGTCACAACTGTGGCCAGAACGAACAGCTTTAGATATGGCTTCGACTTCCTGTCGGTGTTCTGTTCGGTTTTCATCTTTCGCCTCAGAGCAGTTTTCAAAAAAGATGTGGTCGTGGGGCTCGTGGCAAAGCAACGCTCGCACGTCGAAAGACGTTCGCCGCGGCCACAAGTCAGCGTAATACGCTGTAACTGAATGCGTGACCGTATGCTGTAACTTTACTTGCTGCTGACTACGCAACCTGACGTTGTGAAGCAGGCGTTCCTTACTCGTCTCCTGCAATTTCAAATTCTAGCGAGCCCGATGCTCCAGATCATGCCAGGTGTCGAGTGAAATGGTGAACGCGTGCAGTCACGGATTGTGGTTTTCGACGGTAGACCATCGTCCCGTCCAGTAACCTGATTCATCTGGGGACAATGGTCCCCGGCTACGTAACTGCCCAACCATTCCTGACTGCACCCATGAAGAACCTGCTTCCGCTGGTCGCTATAGCAGCCTCAATCAGAACAAGTTTCCCTGCATGAGGACCGTTGTGGCGTGACTTGCCCATTGCCTGGCGGGTCTCTACAACACGCTCAGCCGACGCCCCGATGGCCGGAACTGTCTGCTCGTGCTGTGCACGTCAGCAGGCAGGCAGAGCACACCGCGGGTGTGCAAACAGGTTTAAACAAACACTCCCTCACTGAAACAGCGAACAAAGTCATGAGCGCAGAAGCAAAAGCACAAGAACTTGGGGTTTCCCTGGAATCACTGGAGCCCGGCTATTTGAATCTTTGCATCCGCAGCGGTAATCAGCTGATCACGTCCGGTCATACCAGCGATCTCAAGGGGGTGCTTGGCAAAGACGTTTCTGTTGAGCAGGGATACGATGCCGCCAAAGACTGCGCAAAGAAGATCCTGCGTTCGGTCCACAACGCTCATGGAACACTGGACGGACTACGAGTCATCAAGGTACTTGGATGTGTCTATTCCGCACCGGACTTCACCGACCAGCACCTGGTGATCAACGGTTGCTCGGACCTGCTGCACGAAATCTTCGGCAAAGACGGCGACGGGTATCATGCCCGCAGCGCACTGGGTTTTGCTGCGCTGCCGACCGGAGCCGCCGTAGAAGTCGAAGCTGTCTTCGAAGTGCAGGGCGGCACGCAGGCTTTTGCGGGTTAACGCTCGGGAACTGTGGGGCCGCGTTCGATCGTTGCCGTCATGAGGACGGGCCCCTGAAACGAGTTGCGATCCATGTGGCGGCAGGGATGCCGACTCATCGATCGTATGTTGAACGTTTCGGTTTCATGAGCCGCTGTTTAATGTACTGCGGATTCAATGTGCCACAGAAAACGACATGCGACCGAGTGTACGCCTGAGGAAAAGGAATGTCACCGCCAATGGTGTCGCGGCCAGCAATAATTGGTTCACCCTCTGAAATCTCGCCGGCACCGTGTTCATCGAGTTTCGTCACGGTCCGCGGTAATGAGCGATTCCGGACGGTGACGTGTTGCAGCCGCTCGTGTGACGTCTCAGCTACGTCCGAACTTCTGGCAGGTTTAGCTCCCGACGGTGACACTTCCGAACACACCGAATCAGAAGCTCCGCTTCACCAATAAAAACACAGTACGCCCGGTAGGTGTCTCGTCCTTCATGGCAGTCCCTGGCGGAGGTTGGTCTGGCTTGGAAAATCCTCCGTTCGATGACTCGACTGAAACACCACTGCCATTCTGTGCTGACCTGTGCTGCGTGACTTTTTGCTTGACCAAATCAAACGACCAAGTCGACGCTCCCTGCAGATTTTCGTCCGTTAGTACGACGTAGTGTTTTTTGGCAACCAGCTCAGATTGCCCTACCCATTTGCAAATGACCGTGACTGGAACCGGCGTGTCATCGCCGCGTCCTGCAACCTTCCTTGAGATAAACGAAGCTCTCAGGTTCTGAAGAGGTCGAGGCCACAATTCAAAAGAATGCTTCTTTGCCAAGTCCGTGGCGGGCTTAGCATAGCTGTCCCACTGTGCCTTGCCCTTGTGCTTGGTTGCTACGTTTTCGCTGACCAAACCCTCGCTCTTTGCCAGATTGAAGACCTGAATTACAGACTTCATTACGTCGACTTTTGAATTCTCTTTCGGCCTGTCCTGGTGCAGCCACTCTCTAAATTCCGCTACGTCGTCTGAGGTTATGGCTGCAATATGTTTCGTTGACTTGTCAGCCGACGTTGAACGGTCGTTTCTGTCAACGTCGAACCCTTCAAAAAATTTGATGGCCGACACAAGAACATTGGTCTTGTTCGATGTCGTGCCGAGCTTGTTTTATCTTTGATCCCTTTCTCAATCATATATGCACAAAGTGCAGCAAAAGTTTTGGGAACGCTGGACTCCTCGTACAAACCATGTTTGCTCAACGCTGTTTTGTGTTTCTGTGGCAGTGAATTCAACCACGCCTGGGCTTGTGCATTCACAGGCTCATCATGCGAGACTGCATGTTCAACACGTTCAAGGTTCAAAGACCATTTGTTCTTCGCCGTCTTGTTCAAATTCCCCAACTGAATCGAAACCATCTTGTTGGTCAGAGGACTCATGAACTGTGCACGATGTTTCTTCTTGCTCTTCACAAAGTAAACGCTCGCCATCACGCCACCACCTTTCCCAACACAATCACAGAGTCGCGATACTTCATCAAGTCTCCTTGCGGGGAAGCTGATCTTTGTGCCAAGCGACTTGCGTGAGTACGTGAGTCGCTTGCGGTACGAAAGTGGACGTGCCTACCGAGCCGACCGAAAAGAAGGCACTTACTTGGTCTGGTGGGCAGTTGAGAACACTGGGTTCAAGGAAGACAAATCAATGCGAGGTGGGTGGAAGCCGGTTGCCGAAGAAGATCGGGGCCGATTGCCGATCAACCCGCAGACGAAGC
>JAPYTO010000105.1 GCA_029941865.1 Fuerstiella sp.
GATAATACAGCTGCACGCTGTTGCTGAAATACGTCTGTCGGACGCGAAAAGCCGCATCCAGAATCGACAGCAACTGATCGTCATCGGCCTCCAGCAGGCTCAACGCGGCTTCCCGGGAAAGCACTTCTCCGCGGAGAACAGAATCGGCCATTTCAGCCCAGGTGGGGGACGTTGCAAGCGTAGTGGTATCAGCGGGCATCAGTGGCGGTTCCAAAGGGCCTTTTTGCGAAAATCGTTTATACCGTGCGTCTGCAGCAGCGGATCAATTCAGCGAGTGACGACACTCAGCGAAATCGGCGTGCGGCAGCGGGAGTCTATCGTTGAATAGATTGACTCAACAGCCTTTTCGCGGCGCAAATTCGCGTTTCGGCACGAGTTGCACCAGGATGCTGCCGGGAAGCCAACAACTCAGCATAGAACACAGAAGTCGCGTCAACGTCGACACTGAGGATCGGCGGCGATTGATCGCAGATCACCGTGCAACGGATGAAAAAAACTCCTGAGCCTTTGCCGCTTGCTTCCCCTGGGGTAGCCTTTGCCCGAATGTTATCCGCGACCCTTTGCCCGGAAGAAATCTCATGGCCAGCGCCCGCAGACTTCTGATTCCCTTACTGCTTCTGAACACAGTGAGTGTTGCTGATCAACCCAACATCATTTTGATCAATATTGACGACCTGGGCTACGGCGATGTGGGTCCGTTTGGTTCAACGGAAAACAAGACTCCGCATCTGGATCGGATGGCGAAGGAAGGCCGTCTGCTGAAAAGCCACTACGCAGCACCGGTATGTTCTCCGTCGCGAGCATCGCTGATGACCGGTTGTTATCCCAAGCGAGCCCTGCCGATTGCTCACGTTCTGTTTCCGTCGTCCGCTGTGGGATTGAATCCACAGGAAGTGACTGTTGCTGAGTTGTTACAGTCGGTGGGTTACAAGACAGCCTGCATCGGAAAATGGCATCTCGGCGACCAGCCGGAATTCCTGCCGACTCGGCAGGGCTTCGAGTATTACTACGGCCTGCCGTATTCCAACGACATGGGCCCTATTGAAGACGGAGCCAAAAGCAATCCCGGTCAGCCGCTACCGAAGCCGAGAAACCGAAAGGCTCAGCCCACTCAGGAAGATGGTATTCGTGGCAATAACCAGCCACCACTACCGCTGCTGGAATTCGAAAAGGTCATTGAACGAGTCAAGGCGGCCGAGCAAACGACGATCACTCAGCGGTACGCACAAACGGCGGTGGACTTTATCCAACTCAATGCCAACGAAACCTTCTTTCTGTACCTGCCGCACACGGCCGTGCATTTTCCGCTGTATCCAGGCCGGCGGTTCCGAGGCAAATCCGGCAACGGTCTGTTCAGCGACTGGGTGCAGGAAGTCGACTGGGCCGTCGGCGAAGTGCTCACCGCGGTCCGCAGCCTGAAACTGGAGCAGAAGACGCTCGTCATCTTCACGTCGGACAACGGCGGATCCATTCGTCACGGTGCGAACAATGCACCACTGCGAGGCGGCAAGGGTTCAACGCTGGAGGGTGGTATCCGCGTGCCGACAATCGCCTGGTGGCCCGGTAAGATCTCGCCGGGCACTTCCACAAATGCCATCACCTCGACGATGGACATTCTGCCGACCTTCGCCGCACTCGCGGGCGCGAAGCTGCCCACAGATCGAACGCTGGACGGCATGAACATCTGGCCCGTCATCGTTGGCGACGGGCCAGGTCCAAGAAACGAATTCTTCTATTTTCGCAGCATGAATCTGCAGGCCGTGCGAAAGGGGCCATGGAAACTTCATCTGGCAAAGAATGAACTCTTCAATCTGCGGTCCGATATCGGCGAAGCAAACAACGTCGCGGCGGACAACGCCGACATCGTTGCCACACTCAAGGCCATGGCCGCTGTAATGGACAAAGACCTCGGCAGGCAGGGCATCGGCCCGAACTGTCGCCCTGTTGGACGAGTCAACAACCCACAACCGCTGATTCATTCGGACGGTACGGTACGTCCGGGATTTACGCCGTGAAGAATCGATCGACGCCGCGAACGTCCAATTCATTTAAAAACACGGCTGGTCTGGACGGAAAGGGCCAGGCCTGCAGATTGAGACTCAGGCCGTGCGGATCGTCTGCCAGGGCTTGTCACCAGTGAACGGATCAAACAGGACCGCAAGTTTCGCTGCGGCAAGCTCTCGACCGGTCACGAACCGACCCGGCCGAGTCCATTTTTGCAGCATGTCGGCGTCGACGGGAAACAAATTGACCAGCAGTTGATCGAGATCGCCTTCCAGTTCTTTAAAGTGGCGAGCCCACTCCGTGGCTTCTTCCAGACGAACGTCTTCTTCGGACTGCCAGCGCATCGGGTGAAACAGCAGCGTGCTGACCGCGGTGACAAATCGCTTTCGACACGCCGCGAACGGCATCAGGGCGGCAGAGGAACATTCTCCCACCACGACGCCTGTGGCGTTCAGTTCCCGCGTTTTGATCAGCGTGGCCAGGGCAAGTCCGGCATACACACTGCCCCCGGCAGAATCGAAATAGATGACGCCTTTGCTGCGCAGTGGCAACTCAACAAGACGGCTCAGCAGATCAGACTGCCGGTCCGACAGGTCGCCAGATATCACAAGTTCCCAGGGCCCGCGTTTTTCGTCGCGTGGATTTCCATGTGGCGGTGCGGGGTAGGGGCCGAGTTTTCGGAGGGCAGGTTCTTTTTCCATAGTCGGTTGCGTTGGATTGCGTCCACAAAATGTGCAGCGGCATCTGAGCTGAATTCAACAGGATTTGCAGAGCGCCGGGTGCTACAACAAAAACCGGACTCAGTCTAATTCTCGTCTTCGTATTTGGGAACGTTGGGTTCGGGGACTTCGGCGATCAGTTTTTCAATGATGTCATCGGAAGCCATACCTTCCGCCTGAGCCTGAAAATTCGTGCACACTCGGTGACGCAGTACAGGAATGGCCACTTTGCGAACGTCATTTGTAGTAACGTTGGGGCGACCGTCCATGGCCGCCATCGCTTTGGCCCCGGCAATCAGGTTTTGCCCCGCTCGGGGACCGGCCCCCCAGTCCACCATCTGTTTCACAAATTCCGGCGATGCATCGTCTCCAGGGCGGGTGGCGCGAACCAGTCGCGTGACGTAACTGATGATTAACGGCGAGGCCACGATCTGGCGGATCTGTTTCTGCAGGTAAAGAATCGCTTTCGCCGACAGAACCTTACGAACCTCAGCCTTCTCACCGGACGTTGTCGCTTCCAGAATCTTTTCCTCTTCGTCCAGCGACGGGTAGTCCACCATCACGTTAAACATGAAACGGTCCAGCTGAGCTTCCGGCAACGGATAGGTACCTTCCTGCTCAATCGGGTTCTGTGTAGCGATCACGAAAAACGGTTCGGGCAGGTCATAGGTCTTCTGTCCCACTGTCACTTCGCGTTCCTGCATCGCCTGCAACAGAGCGGCCTGGGTCTTGGGCGGCGTGCGGTTGATTTCGTCAGCCAGCAGCACATTTGTAAAGACGGGCCCTTCCACAAACCGGAACTCACGACGCCCCTGTTCGGTTTCTTCCAGCACGTTGGTGCCCGTAATATCCGACGGCATCAGGTCGGGCGTAAACTGAATCCGTCGAAACTCGACGTCCAGCAGTTGGGCGATTGTGCTGACAAGCAGCGTTTTCGCCAACCCCGGCACGCCTACCAACAGACAATGCCCCCCGGTAAAGACCGCCGCAAGGATCTGATCAATGACGGCATCCTGACCAATCACGACCCGGTGCAGTTCCTCAACCATGACCTCATGGTGTTTGCGAAACTTCACCAGGAATTCGTCAAAATCGCGTTTCTCAGCCAACGGTTGGAATCCTCAAACATTAATTCGTTCAGCGTCGACCGGATCATAGCGGCACGGTCGACGATGTTCTATTCGCGCAAAAAAATGGGGAGTCCACCATTGGTGGGCTCCCCATTGCGTTGAAAATCGTCTCTGCCAGACGCCGCGGCCGGCGATGTTGGCCTCAGCACCCGGGTCAGTAACTTACTTGCAGCCAGCCTCACCACAAGCGTCTGGTGCGGAACAGCTGGGAGGATCGCAGGCAGGTGCATTGCAGCAGACCGGAACCTTAACGCAGACGACGCGAGGTACGCAGCGCGTCTTGCAGACCTGAACCTGTCGGGGCACACACTTGGTGCGAGTGACCATTTTGGTGTCACAGACCTGTCGGCACGTTGTGTAGGGAATACGCTTCGTACACTGCTGCTTAACCATGCGGCAGGTTGTGTAAGGAATACGCTTCGTCACACAGTGACTGACCATACGACACGTCGTGTGCGGAATCCGTTTCGTCACGCAGTGGTTCGTCCATGAACAGGTGACATAGGGAATACGTTTGGTACATGTCTGTTGCGTCATGTGGCACACGGTATACGGAACCTGTCGCGTACGAGACTCACGAGTGAAACTGCACGTTGTGTAGGGCACCTTCTTGTGAACAGTATACGGGATCCGTTGACAGGTAGTGTACGGCACCTTGCGATGACAGACCTGAGGCACCATGACTGTGCAGCACACCTGCTTCTTGACGGTGCACGGAACCCAACGCCGACAGCAAATCGTCCGTCCTGGACACTGTACGCACACGCTCTCACCGCACTCGGAAGTACATGAATCGGGTGCATCGCAACCCGGCTTGGGTACACACTTCCGCACGACCGGCCCGGGAATATGCTTGGTGTACGTTTCCCATCGACCGCTGCAGACATCAACCGTCTTTGTTGTCGTGACCGGCTTGCAGACGGTGTAACAAACGTCGCGGTAACACGTTTTGGTCTCTGTACGGTACTGAGTACAGCACACATCTCGATAGCACGTCTTGTAACACGGACGACAAACGTTGTAGCAGACCGTTCGGTAGCAGGTCTTGTAACAGGGCTTGCAGACGTTGTAACAGACATTTCGGTAGCAGGTCTTGTAACACGGTTTGCGTACATTGCACGTGACCGTTCGCCAGCACGTTTCCGTGACCGGACGGCAGACCTTCTGCTGCACGCATCGGTAATGTGTTTCGTAAACCGGCTTGCATACGGTGTAGCACTGCTCCCGATAACATGTCTCATACACATTTCGAGTACACGAGACCGGCACAGTCTCAGTGCAGCGGTCATACACCGTCTGCATGCAAGTGTACTGTTGCTGGTCCCAGATGACTTTTCTGACGGTGCGGTACTCAACTCCGCATCCACACTTAGCCGCTGCGAAGTCTCCACATTCATCGCACGCATCTGTCGGACAACTCGAGAACCCTCCTAGTCCGCACAGACCCGCTGTTGCGATGCCGCTGCTAAGCAGCATCATGACCGCCGCGGCGGTGCCCAGCATGATCCTTTTCATCGCCTTGAACCCTTGTTTCCTGAGTGTTTGGATTGAGTCAGACAGCACCGATAGGTTGCCTGAAAGATTTTCCACGCACATCCTTCTTCGACTTCGCGGATTACCCAACTTAACTCCTCGGGTATGCCTGCAGTGCCGTCTCGGACAGTTCCGGACAATGAACCGGATAATCGGACGATCCTGTACAGCTGTCGAAAGCCTGGCGATCAAGGATTCCGGGGGCAGCGATTCTGCAGGAATCACCTCCTCTCGGTGGTCGGCGTGTGCGACTAGTGCGTGTCGCACGGACGTGTAGCGGGGCCGGCAAGAATTTCGCAGCTGCACAGGAGCGGAAGTCGCTACACTTCGGTGAAGCGCGCTCTAAGGCTTTTCACTGTCTGCGCATTCGCAGACCATTTTTTTGCAACCGGGGCACCCGTCGCCGTATTTGATTTGCATCGCTTCGGTCAGGTTGATGCCCGCGACGTTGGCAATGGTGGCCAGCCAGGCAAGGACATCGGCAAACTCTTTTGCGATTTCTTCCTTGGGTGACTCACGCAGGGCGGCAGCCAGTTCACCGATTTCTTCCATCAGCCACATGAATGTACCCTCAACACCGCGCGCTTCGTCCTTGCGTGAGTACATTCGGTCGATCATTTCCTGCAGTTCATCCAGCGTCATTGGTCAGATCCTGATCGGTCACCGGACTGAGGTGCGGAAGCCTGCAGGAAGCCCATTGATAACAGCCAGTCGGCACATCGAGCGGGCCATTCAGAAACTGCGTTGTGACTGGGACGCATTCCGTATCCATGTCCGCCCTTCGTATAGACATGAACTTCGGCCGGGACTCGGGCTTTCGTCAATTCAGCAAACAGCAAAGCCGAGTGCAGTCCTCGATTTTTGTCGTCCTGTGTCACCACCAGGAACGCGGGAGGTGTCCTCTTGTCGATCTTCAGCGCGGGATTCAGTGTTTCCGTTCGGTCGTCGCCTTCTGCTCCCAGATAGGCCGCATACACGGGCACCATAAAGTCAGGACGACAACTCAGCAGGTCAGCGTCGTCTACAGGATTGTATGTCTGTTCGTCGTAACGGGTGCCGACATTTACGGCCAGATTGCCGCCGGCCGAAAAACCGAGGACACCGATTCGTTTGTTGTCGATACGCATTTGGTGGGCACGGGCACGAATCAGCCGCAGTGCGCGCTGAGCGTCCTGCAGTGGCGGCAGGGTGAAATCCGGTTTGCGACGAGGAACGCGATAGGTCAGCACGAAGGCATGAATACCAATGGAATTCAGCCACTCCGCGACCTCGCTGCCTTCGTGTCCCCATGCCAGGACATTATAGGCGCCTCCGGGGCAGACCAGCACAGCGGCGCCGTCGGCCCGTTCGGCGGGCGCCGGATACACCGTCATGGAAGGTGCTGTCACTCCGAATACGCGGTCCGGAACATTCTTCTTCTCAGCTGCCACAACCTTCGCAACAAATTCTGAATCAAGCCGATCTTCGCCGGGAACGGCTTGCGGCCAGAGTAGCACACGTTCGTGATCGGCCGCAAAAACACAAGTTGTGAACATCGAAAATGCGATGATCGCGGCGACAATGAACTGAGAAACGATGCTTCGAGTCATAGGATTCGTGCTACGTGAAGAGAATCAGGCGCATAAAAAAACGAGTGCTTGCTGTCTGCAGGCACCCGTGTCCGATTTCCACGCCGATCAGCCGCCAATGGCCTGCTGTTTTGAGGCAGTGCGAGCACGCATCTGGGCACGGCGTCGCTCACGACGCCTCTCGTCACTTGGTTTTTCGTAGAATTCGCGCTTGCGCATTTCGCGTTTGACGCCAGCATGTTCCACGAGCTTGCGGAATCGTCTGACCGCATCGCTCACATTTTCGTTGTCACGCAAACGCAACTTTACCACAAAGAACCTCCGCAATTATGTTGTTTCAGGACACCGGCAGCTGCAGATGATGACCACAGTTCAGGTGCACGGCTTGCCGGAAAGGATACAGGATTCCGGTGTTCATGCAAACTCTTCTGCCCGAAACTTGCTGGTTCAGACAGTTTACAGAGTACGGGAATGTGGGATTCCTGAAGCGAAAACGAGGCCGAGACAGCATCTGCCGTCACCGCCAGCACTATCACTGGAATTCATTCTCCGAAGCCACCCACGGGGACATATCGGCAAATGGGGCAATTTAGCGTCGATTGGATTGCTTCGATTTGCGTGTTTTTGCTGACATTCTCCATTTTTGAGTGAATTCCCCAGTGGCGGGAAGCTGATTGTGACTTTCCGCGTTGGAAAAGAAAATCAACGCCGGTGGCGTCCTTTACAATGATGAAGGGGAACAAAGATACTACGGTCCTTGTCTCGTGTGCCGCCTCGTGGCACACGGTGTCATCACGTCAAAGTTGAGAACTCGGCCCAGCGTTGTCTGGATGGGCAGTTCTCCGGAGCAGCCAATGAAGAAGTGTCGCCGTTGCTCAAAACCAGCAACATTGCACATCACCGAAATCCACGATGGGCACGCAGTTGCCGTTCATCTGTGCGAGACCTGTGCGCACGAGTATCTGGAGAATGAAGGAGGGGAAGAAGTCAGCAATCCCGCCGCCGAACTTGCGGCCAAGCTGGAAGCCCTCGTTTCTGACGACGATGAAGAGTCACAGACGTGCTGTTCGAACTGTGGAATTTCGTTTTCCGAGTTTCGGGCCCAGGGACGACTGGGGTGTCCCAACTGCTATGTTGACTTTCGTCAGGATCTGATGCCGCTGCTGGAGAACATCCACGAAGAAGCCATTCATCAGGGCAAGCGGCCACTCAGATCTCCGGGCCAGACAGAGGATCAGGCCCGATTGATTCATCTCAGAACGGAACAACGCGACGCCATAGGTCGCGAAGACTACGAAGCTGCGGCAGAACTCCGCGATGCGATTGCAAACATCGAAGCGACGCTGCTGCGTAGTTCCGGCCCTGGAAACACTGATGATTGAAACATCACGGCCTTCGTGATGGCTGTCGCGTCACGATTCGCTTTCTGTGTGGAATTCTGCTGACTATAATGAACTGCGCCGGCCATGGCGCAAAATCTGAGAGAGAGATCAAAACACCGATGTCCGATGGCGACAACAACTCACTCTGCCTTGAAGAACTGGCACGCACCGGTGGCCGCTGGTTGTGCGCTGAGGGTCCGGAATCTGACATCGTTGTGTCGACACGAATTCGCCTTGCCAGAAACCTGGTGGGTTATCCGTTCATGTCCTGCGCGGACGACGAAATTCGTCAGCAGCTGGTGGATTCGTTGAGAAAAATGATCACATCGACGGAGTTGGGACGTAACTTCCAGTTCATCGACGTGGCCGCACTGGACGAAGTGGACGCTCAGCTATTGGTCGAACGTCAGCTGATCAGTCGTGAACTTTCGCAGTCGGAAGGACCGCGGGGAGTCGTCATCGGAAACGGGGAACGCGTCAGCATCATGCTGAACGAAGAGGACCACGTTCGCATGCAACTGCTGGACAGCGGTTTTTCGCTGCAACAGTGCTGGGAGCAGGTTAATGCTCTGGATGATGCGCTTGAGGACCACGCCTCCTTCGCCTTTGATGAATCTCTGGGGTATCTCACAGCGTGCCCGACGAACGTCGGCACGGGTATCCGAATAAGTGTCATGCTGCACCTGCCAGGCCTCAGGATTACGGGCGAAATTCAGAAGGTGCATCAGGCCGCTCAGAAGATCAATCTGGCGGTACGCGGCCTGTACGGTGAAGGCAGCCAGGCAATGGGCGACTTTTATCAGATCTCGAATCAGGTGACCCTCGGCTGCAGCGAACAGGGCCTGCTGGACAACCTTGCAGAAGTGGTCCCCAACATTCTGGGTTACGAACGCCGCGTTCGTGATCTGTTGTGTCGCGACAACCGTGCGAACCTGGATGACCAGATTTCGCGGGCGATGGGAATTCTGACGAGTGCTCGTACCATCAGCTCTACGGAAACCATGCGCCTGCTGTCGCTTGTTCGGCTGGGCATCAATCTGGGCATGATCAGCGACCTGAGCATTGCGACCGCCAACGAGTTGTTTCTGCATACTCAACCAGCGCATCTGCAGAAACTTTGCGGTGGCCCACTGAAGACTCCGGAACGCAATGAAGCCCGCGCGACCCACATTCGTGAAAAGCTGCAGGCCTCGTAGCCACAGTTCGGCGGCAGCGGAATGCCTGCTGTGCCGCCCGGCCATGTGTCGAAACGCTGCTTTGTACGAACAGAAACCTGCAGAACCTGCCGGTTTGACTCGCACCGGATGCCTGTGATGTTGCCGTCAACTGCTGGCTGGCATATCTGACCTTGTTGCTCCTATCCGTTCACCGGTAGAACATGAGGACCGAACGATTTCGCGCGCCGCGTCATGGTGATTCGTGTATTTCAAACGGCGGTCTTTGAATCGGCGACGTCACCAGCTGAGTTCTGAAAGTGCGGCATGTTGTGCCCTCACTGCAAATCTGAAACCAGAGGTTCCGGCCAGTCCTCGGTGAATGGCTTGCGCTGCAGGAACTGCGGAAAGTCAATCGGTCGGGCATTGGTGGACGAACATTCCATTCAACAGGCACGAGACATTCTTGCCAAGTGGTCCTCCAATGACCTGCTGGACAGGATCTCGTCGCTGCCGGAAATCCCTGCCATTCCGTCACCCCATTTTTCAGGCGTGACGGCAGACGTTGAGGACCCCGCAGATGAGAAGGAATCGCACGATCCTCAATCCGTCAATGAATCAGAGTCCGACTCAGGCGTCGACGTCATGATATCGGCGAATCAGGAATCAGATTCACACGAGATCTCAGTGGACCAACCGGACGAAGCCAGGTCCGCCGTTGAGTCAGAGTCAGAGTCAGAGTCAGAGTCACAAATGGCTTCGGAAGTGGCGTCGAAAATAGAGCCGTCGTTGCCCGTCGAATCTGAACGTGCGAGTGACACTTCCACCGCAGACTGCACGGACTCCAACGACTCTCAGACGGCAGCCGTTCCGCCCGGAGACGAAGACGCGTCATCCGTTGTACAGGAATTTCCGGTCTCGACTGTGCATCAGGATGAGCAACCTAATGAAGAACACGAGACACAGGAAGAATCCGTCGCCGACCTGCACGCAGGCGTAACGCCGACTTCGTCCGCCACACACGAACACAACGAACAGCCCAAACCGAAGTCTAAGCAACGACGCCGTCAGCGGCGTCCGGTACAGCAAAGACAACATCAAAACCGCAAACGACGAGCGGAAGTTTCCAGCAAAGGATCGAGTGCTGTGACCAGGAAATATCGAATTGACACCCCCGGAGAAGATGCCGGGAACGTAAGCGCAGGTGCGACAACCGATGCCGACAATGGCACGATCAAGAGTAACTCGGGCACTGGTGGTGGACGGTACCGCATCGATACCGCGGAACCGGTGGCAGAGACCGTCGGAACTGGCGACACACGGACCCGCACGCAGGGGCGGTCACGCCGCCGATACATTGACGAGCCGCATGATTCGGCCATTCGTGGCCCGCATTTTCAAGTCACGGCTCCCAGACGATCCAATATCACGACGATCACGGGGCAGTTTCTGGCCTATGCCGGCGTGCTTGGTTTGACCATCGGCACAGCCATGGTGATCTACGGCCACTTTGGCGGATACTCCGATTATACGCCGACCGGCTGGCTGGTCACGACCGTCGCCCAGATGATGCTGTTCCTGGGCGTCATCAACCTGGTTTCAGGCGGCATCGAGCAGACGAACGACGATGTTTCGCAGCGAATCAACGTGCTTGGTGAACAGCTGATGAGAATCGAGCAGGTGACCGAGGAGGCCCTGCGTGGCCCGAAAATTCCAGCTTACAGGTATGCCAATCCGGACGCCACCGTAGAGACTGATCGCGAATTCGTCGCAGCCGGTGAACCGGAGTAGAGTGGCTCAGAGTGACGTGTCGCCGCGGCTTCCGGCCCATATGCTAAAGTAGCAAACGAAAAATTGATTTCCTGGTGCCGAAGTAATTGTGCTCGTCAATCCGGGACGGCGGCGAACTTGTCTGATCGGTCAGTTCTTCTCAGCCGGGAATGCTTGCCTGGTCTGTCCGACCGCCAAACAGAGTCTATCTGGCGCAATGTTCCTTCAGTGGGCTCGTGAGCAGTGGTTTTCATCCATTTGACGTGCGGCAAAGTGAGATATTGAAGAATACCATACCCCACGTTCTTCACAGTGCTTGACGGCCCCAGGACTACGACGGCATGAAACCGCAATTCACACTCTTCGCCGTATTCGTAGCAACGACATTGCAGTGTTTGCCGGCCGCGGCTCAAAGCACTGGCACGACGGCACGTGACGCACAGAAGGCGCAGTCTGTCCGGATCGGCATTCAACCCGTCGTCGAGGGGCAGAATGTCGCGACCGTTTTGGTCGCCCGGACACTGATGAATAAGCGAGAGCAGCGACAATCAGTGGTCCATCGCCACGGACGGATCATCCTGAACTTCGGCATCAATTACAGCGGCTGGCGAAAACCATGGATGAAGAGGACGTACGAACACCTGTTACAGAAAAACATGGTGCGTGAATCGTCGACCGCTGGTCCGGACGATGACGTGCACGGCGTTTTGGTCCCTCCGCCCACGCCGATCAGCTTGCTGACAGAGTAGCAGCCTGCTGGCGTAGCACGGGATGCTCAACGCAAGCAATGCCGCGTGCTGGCATCAGTGTGACACCCTGTTGCGACCGTCCACAATACGCTGTTCCGATCGTTCGCCGTTGCAGCCAATGCGTGAGGCACGGGCCTGTAGCGGGTATGGCGAGGAATTTCGTAGCTGAACGATGGCGAAAGTCGCTACACTTCGGTGATGCGTGCTGCAGGCGTCAAGTCTGGTGGCCCTTCACATTGCAGGACAGGTTACAGCAAAGATCAGCTGCATTGACCAACAACAACGCCACACACGACGTCCGAATTGTCCGACTCCTGTTTCGCATGAGCGTCGTGACTCTGATTCTGCTGGCTGGACTCTGGCTGTTTTACGACAAAATGGCCGCCCAGAAGATTGCCACTTCGCTGGCGATGCCCTGCGGAATCATCTGGTACCTGCTGTCATGCAGCATCCTTGCCGCGCGTTCGGCAGGTGTTCCGAAACTCACGTGGACACTGGTTGTTGTGTGGCTGGTGTTCACAGGACTCGGCAACAGTTTTATCACATCATGGCTGAGCCGCAGTCTGGAAGCCCCATATGTGGAAATCAGGCCGTTGGATCAGCAGCCGTTTGATTATGTCATCGTCCTGGGCGGTGGTGCGTCACAAGGGGCCAATGATCGGCAACAGGGCAATGGCTCGGGAGACCGACTGATCCTGGCCGCTCAGCTTTATCATGCCGGTGTGGCTCGGAAGCTCATCTGCACGGGCCAACGAATCGTTTCGATGAACGCGTCGTCGATGGATGCATCCGAACAATCCCGGGATGTACTGACGCGACTGGGAGTCCCGGTGTCGACAATTGAGCTCTGTGGCGGGCGCAACACGGCTGAAGAAATGGAATCGCTGGGAGAGCGTTTCCTTGACTCTGGACAACGAGTCGGGTTGTTGACATCGGCATGGCACTTGCCGCGAGCCATGCGGCTGGCAAATCGTTACGACTTTGCACCTCAGCCTCTGCCGGCAGACTTCATGAACCGTCCCGAGTCCACAGAATCGACGCCCGGTGAAATCATTCGAAATCTGATTCCACAGGCCGGTTGCTTCACCACTATTACTACGGTCGCCAAAGAATATCTGGCGATGCTGGTGGGCCGATAGTGGAACTTCGGTTGTCGACGAATGCCTTACGTATTGCCCGAGACTTCCAACCCAACTCACACGGGAACCCCGTTGCAACTTGAGAACCGATGAGAATGTGCCTACGATCCGCAGCAGTTTATCACCATTTCGGAAGCAACACAGCGGCAACGAACCATGAGTACCGGCAAAGTCGAAGGCAAAGTCCACGTTATTGAGGAAACGAAGACGTACGGGCAGAAGGGATTTCGAAAACGATTGGTCGTTCTTGAGCAGGATAACGGTCGTTTTACGAATTACCTTCCCATGGAATTTATCCAGGACGCCTGTGACGACGCCGACCAACTGACGCTCGGTGCCGAAGTGGAAATCTCCTTTCGGCTGAGCGGCCGAAAGTGGCAACGTGATGAACAGAGCGAAGTGAAGTACTTCCTGAGCGCAGAAGCCACTGGCTTCAAAATCCTCAACGCTGGCGACAGCCCTGCCGGCGACGCACCGGACGCCCCTGATGTCCCGTATGGCGAGACTTTCAGCTCTGATGAAGATCCGCCGTTTTAGAGCAGCTTGCTTCTTCTCGTGGACCGTTCTGGCTCGTGGGCAGGCCGTTTTCTCAGGCCGGAATGCAACATTCGTGGCCGCACGCCAGCGTAAAATGCTGTAACATCAGGCGTCGTTCTCGAGTACGTGGGCCGGACAGTTTCTGGTCGCAGCAACTCCGAGTGCTCCTGGAACAAACACAGGTTGATCCGCAACGGTTTGCCCACTGCCCACCAGCCTTCCGTGCGTGGCTACTGGACGTTCGCCCGAGTTCCAACGTTGCTGAGAGCCGAAGGGCTTGATTTCCAGCGAGAATCCGGTTTTTCTCAAGTTGGAGTTGCCGAATCAGGAAGCCCGGGGGGATAATGTGACTGCACTGCCTACGCTTCAGTGGAGACGCAGCTCTGCCTGTTTGAAAAGTGACGTGCACTTGATCAATAATCTGAACCCGCGTTCGCCCCGGTAATATTCCTCGATATTCACACGCTTGCGGATCGCTTCACCAGGCAAAGGGCCTGGTGGAATCGCTCATTCCGACACCAATGTGAATCTGACAGGTCGACCAGACGCACACTGGCTATCTTGCGGTAAACACATATTCTGCCAGCCAACAAGCCGCCGCAACAGAAAGCACAACGACATATTATATTAGTACTCACGAGTCAGGGGAAAGTGTTATGCGTCATCGCCACAGACTGTTTCGTCGCAACGGATTCACTTTGATTGAGTTACTGGTGGTCATTGCGATCATCGCAATTCTCATCGCTTTACTGTTGCCAGCGGTTCAGCAGGCTCGTGAAGCCGCACGACGAACTCAGTGTCAGAACAACCTGAAACAGATTGGGCTGGCCTTACACAACTACCACGATCTGCACAAAACATTCCCGCCTGGATGGGTGGATCAGACCAGTGGAGTTTCGGCCAACTGGGGATGGGCTGTCTATCTGCTTCCTCAAATCGAGCAGGCAAATCTGTACAATCGCCTGCAGGTGGGGAACCCACAGAGTCTGGGAAAGGCTTTAGATGACGCGCAGAAGCTTAAGGCCATGCAGACTCCAATGACAGCATTTCGCTGCCCGTCTGACACGGCCCCCGAAGTCAATGACCGCCACACGTTGCTTTCGGACCGCCTGGTGGAAAGGAGCGTGGCGACATCCAATCTTGTCGCAGCCGCAGGTGGAGCAGACTGGAAGGTAGCTGGCGAGCTGACAGGATCATTTGGACAGAACAGCAGCGTCAACCTAAGAGACATCACCGACGGATCAAGCAATACCATAGTCGTGGGCGAGCGGGCATGGGAACTGTTCCTGCCGACTGGCGGAAAAGCTGAGTGCAGCGCCGCAACGGTGTTCGGCATGAGTGCAGAGATGGCGAACGGAAACATGCCGCGAATGACACTCGCCAATGGACGTTTTGGCATCAACGAAACGTCGGACGACCTGATGTTCCAGCCAGTCATAGATCGATGTGGTCGAGCGTTCTCAAGTCGGCATGTCGGGGGTGCCCAGTTTCTGCTGGGAGACGGTTCCTGCCGATTCATCAGCGAAAATATTGAGCGGGATCAGGCAGGGACAAACGGAGATTTCGTGTATCAGAATCTTCTGAATATTGCAGATGGGAATACCCTCGGAGAGTTCTGATGTTGATGCCCAGCGGGACTGCGAAGTCACCTTAGTGAAGAGGTCGCAGAGGCCGGGACGCGGTCATTGGCAAGCGTCCCATCATGCGACTGTCGTGCGAAATGAAGTGGGCCAGCAGAAGATCGCCGGCCGCGTCGCTGCGTGGGCAAATCGGGTTCCTGCACGACCGTTGAACGTCAGGGACTCAGTCGACGCAGTGTGACAGAAGCCGTCGGTCGTTTGACTGTCTTTGAGATCCAGGGCTGGGCCACGGCAGTAAGTCGTGTGAGTTGATTGGGAGCAAGTCGCAGCAACCTGACCGCCTCGTCGTGAATTCGTTTGGACTGAGACAAAGCTCGGCTCCACGCACTTTGCGACGGTGTGGTGGTCCAGACCGTAATTTCAACCACATAATCGTCGCGGCGCAGCATCGGTCCCACGCCTGTTAAGGCCGCCTTTAACTCGTCGTTGATCAGTGTGCCAGCAGACCTTGGCGGCAGTTTTGCCAGAATATCAAACGTCACTTCACCTTTCACGTCCCGATCCTGCTTCAGGTTATTGACCTGACGGAGTTGTTGCAGAAATCGCTGGTAGTCGTCCTTGGTGCGGTCGACGATGCGAATGTTGTCTGAATCGTCGTCGGGCCCCAGGGCGTCTGCTTCCGATGGACGCCCCTCCGGGTCCGGGACGATGTACTTGGGACCCACCGCATTCTGCTGAAATGCCAGCGCCGACAATTCACCTGATACCTTCCCAGCCAGTCCAAACTTGTCGACGGCTTCCATGAATGATCCCGTCCCGGCGTGAAGATTAGCCCCCGTCTGTTCCTCGGCCAGTGTGTTCAGGATGATAAAGAACGCCAGTAGCGCGGTCATCGTGTCGCCAAACGAAATCAGATACGACTGGTTTGGGCCGGACGAGCAATTCTTTGCTTTTTCGCACTTGGCCATCACGGCCTCCAGGTATAGGTCTGTCGAAACTACAGCGTATGACGCTGACTTGTGGCCGTGATGAAAGTCTTTCCCCGTGCGAGAGTCGCTTTCCCACGAACCCCACGAACCCCACGAACACATCTTTTTGAAAACTGCTCTGACGGTTCGGCCGCTGCGTCACTACCTCGCGGACTGACTATGACTTAACAGGTACTGAATTCGGCCACCGCGAACCTGTGACGGATCGGCGATACCCACGGCCACTCGTCCCAGCGCCTGCCCTGGCACAACGCCCAGGCCGTCAGCATCCGTGAGGATGGTCGCCATCTGCACACAAAAGTCGGCCTGATCCACGTCAGACACAAGGATCTGCAGAGTCAGGGGTTGCGCCTTCAACTGCTGCGCAAGCATTCTTAATTGAGTCACTGCCTGCTCTGTAATCTCTCCGTCTTCATCCCGCATCATGGACATGTTCGTTTCGATGACCACACGGTTTGCGTTCGCCAACAGGTCCGGGTGATCTAAAGATTTCAGCCCACGTGATACCGACTCCAGCACCGGCTCAGTATGTACCGTCGGCGTTTCTGAACCTCGAATACTGATCGCCGCGCTGTTGGGGCGTTGCCGCACGACGACGGAATCATTATCCAGCAAATCTTCGGCCTCACTGGCTGCACCGGTCGATCCACCTCCGCCAAATGACACCATTTGCACCTTGGCAAAGAACTCCGGTTCATTGCTCGCAAACGTCAGCAACAGAATAAAGAATGTCATCATCAGCGTAATCACGTCGCTGTACGTCATGAACCATGCAGGAATCTGGCCTTCAGGTTCAGGGCATTTGCATTTCTTAGCCATCGATTCGTACCTCCGCCATTTACGCTGCCTCCTTCTGTGAGGCTTCTCGGATCTTCGGTGACAGATACGTCAGCAACCGTTCTTCCAGGGCCCGCGGTGGCTGCCCTTCCACCAGAGAAACTAATCCGGCAATCATCAATTCACGAATCAACGTTTCTTCCTGTGCACGCACTTCCAGCTTGCCGGCCAGAGGAATGCAGAACATGTTGGCGATCACCGCTCCGTACAGCGTTGTCAGCAGAGCGACCGCCATACCGCCCCCGATCTTGCTCGGGTCGTCCAGGGTTTTAAGCATCTGCACCAGTCCGATGAGCGTTCCAATCATCCCGAACGCCGGTGCAGCGGCAGCCACGGAATCGAGGATTTTCTTGCCGTTGGCATGACGCGTATCAATGGCCGCCAGTTCTGTTTCCAGCGCAAGCGTCAAGTCCTCTTTTGAGGAACCGCCGACAAGCTGTTCCATGCCGCGTTTAAGGAATTTATCATCGACGTTGTCGACGGCGTCTTCCAGTGCCAGCAGTCCGTCTCGTCGAGCGGTCGTCGCGAACTCACGAAACTGCGCTATGACTTCCTCCGGCGAGACGATCTTCACCAGGAAGCACTTTTTCAGCACGCCGAACGTGCCGAGTGCAACCTTCAGTTGAAAATTGATCAGGACGGCGGCGATCGAACCACCGACCGTGATCATCAACGACGGTCCGTCGATGAAAGGACCAAGTCCTCCACCGAGTATGATTGACCCGAGTACCAGGCCAATGGCCAGAACCAGTCCTGTGATTGTCGAAATATCCATCAAAACGCCTCCCTGCAATCAGCTTTCTCACGAACGAATTCGCTGTCCCTTCGCTCGGTAAATCTGTCCCAGAATCTCCGCAACCGCGCGAAAGAACTCTGTTGGTATTTCCTGCCCCACGTTCACACTGCGAAAGATCGCTCGAGTGAGTGGCGGTCTTTGAATCACGGGGATCCGATTCGCTCTGGCGATTTTCTTGATGTTCGCCGCAAATGACCCGGCTCCCTTGGCGACCAGTTTCGGTGCTTTCATTTTTCCGGGGACATACTGCAACGCCACGGCAAAATGAGTTGGGTTGGTCAAAATCACCGTCGCGTCCGGCACTGCCGCCACAGACTGGTTCTTAAGAGCCTCGCGCTGCTTCCGCCGCACGGCCGCTCGAATCGTTGGATCCCCCAGTTCGTCTTTCTGTTCCTGTTTGATTTCCTGGTGACTCATCTTCAGCTTCTTTTCGTGCTGCAACCACCGGGTGATGTAGTCAACGGCCGCCAGCGTGAAAGACAGAAAAGCCAACGTCAGACAGATTGTCAGCCCGAGATTCCAGCCAAAGCTGAACAAACCGTTCACGCTGACAAAATTCTCCGGCAACAGTTCTGCTCGACGAAACCACAGAATGCAACAGCTGACAGTCAGCAGCAACACGACTTTGCTGATCCCCAGAACGCCTTTGATGGCGGACTCCATGGAAAACAGCCTTTGCCACCCTTTCATGGGCGAGATTTTTTCGAAATCCAGTTCCATGGGTTTCCACGAAATCATGAAGCCTGATTGCGAAAATCCCACGAACAGGCTCACGCAAACCAGGATCAGCATCAGGCCTCCGCAGGCGCCCGCGATTTCCAGCGACAGCCATCGAGCCCCCAGTTGAGTATGCAGCACGGTCCATTCCGGGACTGGCGCAGCCAGCAGCCAGACTTTGAAACTGGCAAGAAATCGCTGCCCGAGTGCTCCGCCCGACCACAGCATGAACAGACATCCCGCCAGTATGGCGGCCGACGCTGAGATGTCCGGACTGGCAACAACCTGCCCGTCTTTGCGAGACTCTTCACGGCGACGCTGTGTTGGTTCTTCTGTGCCTTCGTTTGCCTGTTCAGCCATGAACCCAGCTTTCCGACGTGATTTGGTTCAGAAAATGCTCCATCGCAGTGAACACATCAGGTAAGAACAGAAACAGGCCGGCGAGTCCGACGATCAGACGAAGCGTCATGCCGTACGTCATGAAATTAAATTGTGGAGCCGTTCTCATTGTGATCAGCATCGTGATCGAAATCACGAACATCATAATTCCGATGGGCGCAATCATCAGGAAGCCCTGGTGTTCCACTTTGGAGATCGAATACATCACGGTGTCCCAGGTAGGCAGCGACCAACCTCCGACGATCGGTCGTGTGGCAAACGAACTGCCGAGCATCATGAACATGGCATGGTGAAGATTCAGTCCAAAGAACAACAGCACACCCAGAGCTTCAAATCCCTGCGACACAACGTTGGACTGCTGATCGTCCGTGGCTGAAGTCAGTTGAGCCATCGTCAATCCCATTTCCTGAGCGATATACGCACCGGCGATTCTTCCGGGTACCAGACACAGTCCAAACAGCCACGCCAGTGAAGCACCGACTGCAGTCTCGCGGGCCGCCAGCCACCCAATCTGCAGCCAGAGACCTGCTCCTGTCGAACTGAGATGCAGTTGCATGGCCGTCACTCCCGCAAAGCGCGGCGCGAACACAAGCGTCAGCGCGACCGCCAGGCCGACCTTCACTGTTTTCGGTATGCTTTTCCCCGCGACGGGTGGCAGAAATGCCACGAACGCCGCATTGCGAAACAGCACCAGCGTGCAGGAAATGACAAGAGCTTCAATCAACGTCCACGCTTCCTTTGCTACTGTGTGACCAGAACCATTCGTTCCACCATCCGCATGGTGAATGACGACGTCAACGTCAGCATCCACGGCAGAGCTACCATCAGAACCACGCCCACCGCCACAATACGCGGTGCAAACGACAGCGTTTGTTCCTGTACACTGGTGATCGTTTGAAAAACACTGACGATCAGACCCACGATCAGACTGATGAACACGGGCGGACCGGCCAGCCACATGGCGGTGACCAGCAGGTCCCGCCCAATTTCCACGACTTCAAGTACACCCATGATTCGTCACCGCCTCTTGTTTGCCACTTTGATGGGGCTTTTCTTCAGGACGTATTTTTTGGCGATCTCACTCACTAGTTTGTCACTGCTGTCACCGCTCATCGAATCCACAATTTTGGCTGCGTTGCGTTCTTCCAGCTCAGCCAGTATCTCGACGACGAGGTCGATTTTTCCATCGTTGGCGAAATCTCGCATCATGCCCGCCGCGACTTCGGGACTGACCGCCGACACAATCGCTGAAAATTCCTTGATATTCGCTTCACGGTCGACTTCCGTTTCGCCAACGCCTCCGGTCGGCGCTGGATTCCGGGCGGCCTTCTCCCGGTCCAGATCCAGTTTCTGTTTTTTCTCATCCAGTTGTTTAAGGACATCTTCGCTTTTGATCCGCTCCTGCTGGGCCTGAGCCAACAGTTGCTCCGAGGCAATGCGCTGGTCGCGGGCCTGAGCTACCAGACCTTCGATTTCCTGTTGCTCGCCATCGATGTCGGCCAACAGCAACCGATGCTGAGCTTCCGTGCGTTGCAGAGATTCTTCCCGCTGGCGGATGACAGCTTCCCGAGCCTTCAGGCCCAGACCGTAGCGGACAATTTCCTCGACACTCATTTCGCCCGGTCGTACGGCCACGGGCAGGTCATCTTCCACTTCGTCAGGCAACGGGCGCGTGACGTCAACCGGAGACGCCAGCGCAGCGGTTGATTGCGTCAGCGGATCCGTTGGTTTGCTGGCGGCCTCGATTTCGGCGATATCCTTTGAACGAAGAAACCACGTACCCCCCGCGGAAGCGCCGAGGATCAGTAGTCCGTAGAGTCCAAACATCAACATTTTTTTCATCACGTCACCTTCCCACCAACTGTTTTTGCTTCAGAATCTGTTCGGTCATGTCTTAACGGACTGAAGAATCTCTCTCCGCAACCCTGCGAAGCGACAGCCTTCCGGGGCCCTGCATGATCTCTCAGTCTTAGTTATTCTCTGACGTTCCACGACTACTGTCCTGCCGTCCTGAACGCTGTCGTCGCCGACTGTTTGTTTCCTGTCGCGTGTTCTCTTCCTGATTTCGCTGTTCTTTCTGGTACTTTTCGAACTCTCGATCCCGAAAGTCATCCACGATGTTCAGCTGCGTCTTCGCATTGGCGACGACCGCCACCGCCTGCCGGACGGCCACCGTCGCCTGTTGTTGTATTCCCCGAGCATGATTCAATTCCGTCTCTGCAAATAGCGAAGCACTCGACAACGACTGCAGCATTGTGGCTGAAGTGTTGCCGATCATTGCCTGGACACTGCGGTTATGCAGCGACGCCAGTTGCTGATGCAGGGACTCCACCTGCTGATCTGCTTTTGCTTTTTCGCCCTGACGTACGGCAGCGTCCAGCTTCGCAAGCTGTTCCGCCTGCTGCCTTACCCGCCGAAGTGATTCAATTCGTGATTGGAAACGTTTCATTGTTCAAAATGGCCATGCATCGGCCAGGCTCTGGACTTGTTCGAGTGTCTGCTCCCATGATGATTGTTCGTTGACCTCCTGCCGCAGAAACTTTTCGATAGCAGGTGTCAGCTGAATAGCTCGATCAACCTTCGGTGATGTCCCGACTCGGTAGGCGCCGATCTGGATGAGGTCCTCCATCTCTCGATAGGTCGCCATCATGTTTCGGACTTTCGTAGCAGCGACCTGATGGTCCGGCCCGGTGACGTCACGAAACAGACGGCTGATACTCTCCAGGGCATCAACCGAGGGAAAATGTCCGGCCGTCGCCAGTTTACGAGACAACACGATGTGACCGTCCAGTATCGATCGAGCCGCATCGGCGATGGGTTCGTCCATGTCATCACCTTCAACCAGCACTGTGATCAGCCCCGTGATTGTGCCCTTCGCGCCGGCGCCTAAACGTTCCAGCACGCTGGCCATCAGCGACTGTACGGAGGGCGGATATCCTCGACTGCCAGCCGGCTCGTCCAGCAGCAGCCCCAATTCCCGCTGAGCCATCGCCAAACGTGTGACGCTGTCCAGGAAGAACAGCACATCCTTACCCTCGTCGCGAAAGCTTTCTGCGATGGTGACTGCTGTCATCACAGACTTGATTCGCATCAGCGGCGTCTGATCGGAAGTCGCGACGACTACCACCGACTGTTTCCGGCCCTCATCACCCAGACAATCTTCGATAAACGGTCGCACTTCACGGCCTCGTTCGCCGACCAGCACGATGACGTTGACATCTGCGTTGGCGCCCTTGGCAATTTCGCCCAACAGCGTACTTTTTCCCACACCACTGCCGGCAAACAGACCTACGCGCTGGCCTCGGCCAATACTGATCAGTCCGTCGATCACTCGCTGCCCTGTGGTGAGTGGTTCCTGGATGCGAATACGGTCCATAGCGGCAGGAACCGTCGCTTGCTCCGGCCGTGATTGTGGGCACCGAATCGGCCCCAGACCATCGACGGGGCGCGCCAGCCCATCAAGCACTCGGCCCAATAGTTGCGTTCCGACGGGCACACGACGTTTCTGGCCAAGCGCAGTGACTTCCAGACCTGGCCGCAGGCCAACAGCGCTGTCAAAGCACATCAGTTGAGATTCATGGTCATCAAAGCCGACCACTTCCGCAGTCAGCGTCTGGCCACCAGGTAAACGCAGACAGCACGCCTCGCCCACCGAAGCCGGCAGCGACGCGCGCAGCAATCCTCGTGCGCTACGCAGTATGCCGACGGTCCGGAAAGCGGCGGAATCCCCGGCCAGCCGGGTCATCTGCTCGACGTTCAGTCTGAGTTTCATTCAGGTTCTCCATCCAGATCCGGCGAATATCCGCCAGTCTGTCTTCAAGGTCCATAACCAG
>JAPYTO010000106.1 GCA_029941865.1 Fuerstiella sp.
GCAAATCGGGAATTCACAGGCGTTTGGAGTTCGGCTGAGTTTTTTGACCACACGGTGTCGATTTGCAACATCGTTTCGGGCCGTCATTCATCAGGGCAACGTAAACGCCGGAGATGTGGTTGTTGTTCATGGCTGTGGGGGTGTCGGATTGTCGGCCGTCATGATCGCCGCTGCAGCCGGGGCTCGTGTGATCGCCGTTGACATCAACGATGAACGGCTGTGTCTTGCCAAAGACTGCGGGGCTGACCTGGTTTTGAATGCCGCTCAGGTAGAAGATATTCCCGCAGCCGTCGTCGATGTCACCGCAGGTGGTGCTTCGCTGTCCATTGATGCGTTGGGCAGTCATCAGACGTGCGCGAATTCCATTCTGTGCCTCCGCAAACGAGGAAGGCATGTGCAGATCGGTTTGACTTTGGGCACTGAAGTCGACCCTCCGATTTCGATGTCGACCGTGGTTGCCAAAGAGCTGGAACTGTACGGCAGTCATGGCATGCAGGCCTTCGAATACGCACCAATGCTGCAGATGATCGAGTCCGGAAAACTACAGCCCCGGAAGCTTATTGGCGGCACCGTGTCTTTGACGGAAGCCTGCGAAATCCTGCCTCGCATGAATGATTTTTCCGGCTGTGGTGTGACGGTGATCACTCGTTTCTGAGATTCCTTTGAGCCAGTTCTGTGACGCTGCTTCGCGTTCGGCGAAATGCTCAGGATCTGAGGCACGCACAGGTTGACCACGATGAATGGCGCTCTCCGAGAGGATCCCTGCAGCAGTTTACAAAATGACGGAACAGGTTCCGGCTCGTGGGGGCAGCCGTTCTGCTGTCAAAACACGTCAACCGCGGCCATGAGACAAAAAAACGCTGTAACGATTTCCGTCCCCCTTACTGCATCAGTGAAAAGTAAAGAAAGTTCAACAGTGTGAACGATCGCGGAATCTGGCTGGACGCTCGCTATGGCCCCGTCGCCGTCAGAAGTACAGAAGGAAGACTTTCGAAGATCCTGTCGGACTGCAAGAATAGCGGTTTGAACGTGTTGCATCTGTTTTTCTGCAGGAACGAACCCCAATGGCCCGCCAGCGGATTCATCTTATTCTGGCGGTTGTATTCTGCGCAGCGGGTGTCGGCCTGCGTATGGCTGTACGCCCGTCTCCGGAAGATCTGGCGGAACAGGCCGGGATCGCATGGAACGATGGCGACGTTGGACGTGCGGAAGACCTGGCACGCTCAGCACTTGGACGATCTCCCGGCATCAAACTGGCCCGTGACGTTCTTATTCAGGTGGCCGCGCATGACGGCCGGCCCCTGTTGGAAGTTGCCGTTCTGCTGGACACGAATGTCGAATTTGGTAGCGCCGCGCATTCGCAATTTCGGGCGGGTGAAGTGGCTTATGCTCATAACTATGCTGCCGTCGCCGAACGAGCATGGCGGCAGGCCATTGCAGCGGACCCGCGCAACGGACCTGCTTACGACAGGCTTATTGGCCTTGCCAGCGTGCGTCTGCATCATGAACAACTGATGCGGTGGGTACGAACGAAAGCGAAAAACGTCGGTGTGGACAACCAGACGATCCGTGTCATGGTGGGAAGTGAGGCGTTGATTTCTGATGCTGCGTCGCTGAAGAAGACTGTTGAACGGTACGTGAAGACCGATGTCTCGGATGAATCGTCCCGCATTGGATTGTCGCGCTGCCTTCTGGCCATTGGAGCAATTCCAGAGGCAAAGACTTTGCTGACGCCGTATTACGATTCGGCAGCGATGCGTACAATGTTGGCACTGGTCGAATGTCGTTCGAATAATTCTGAGGCAGCAGAAAAATTACTGCCTGATCAGCCGGTTGCCGACTACGCAGCAGAATTCTGGCATGCGAAGGGGTTAATCGCACTGGCCCTGGATGTTCCCGGGAATTCCGTACCTGCCTTTCAGAAGGCGGTGGAACTGCGGCCGCTGAGCCGTGAGATTCGCTCTGATTACTGCCGGGCCCTCAGGCTCACGGACGATGAGGCTGAAAACAGGCGTCAGTCACTGGCTTTGGACGGGCTGCAGCAGATCGAGGCGATGGCGACAAATCCATTTTCCAACTGGGATTCTCCTTTTGTGTCCCGGCTTTCCGAACTTTGTGAACAGGTCGGTGCCGATTCGCATGTCCTCCTGCTGCGCGATTATCTGAAACGTATGGAGGCAGAACGGTGACATCGCGACAGATGAAATTCCGGTTATCCGGACTTACTGCAATTTCGGCCTTCGTCCTGTTGGCTGCGGCCGGATACGTCGCTGCGATGCTGACGGAGAATATGCAGTCGTGGGATGGCGACGCTCCGTTTCGAGAGTTGGTGAGTGTTGCGGACGCGTTCGCTGAAACAACTCAACCCACTACGACGGTGCGTGCCTGGGAGGCGGGGACTGCGACGTCGGAATCCGATAGTGGTCTGGCGTTTGATGCGTGCGAAAACACGGGGCTCAGCTTTCAATATAACAGTGGGGCAACCGGGCAGTTTCATCTGGCCGAGACGCTTGGTGGTGGCGGGGCGGCCGCCGATTTCGATGCCGATGGGCGATATGATCTACTATTTGTTGATGGTGGAGACCCGTTGTCGCATAGGCGGGGTGGGGGAAACCGAATCCACGTGTTTCGTCAGGCAGGACGAGGCCGATTCGAAAACGTGAGTGAGATCAGCGGATTTGACTGGTCCGGTTACGGCCACGGCTGTGCGGCGGCAGACATCGACAACGACGGTTTTCCCGACCTGATGGTGACCGGTTATAATTCAGTCGGTCTGTTCAAAAACCAGGGCGATGGGACCTTTGTCGAAGTCACAACCACTGCGGGCATCATATGTGATCAGTGGACAGCCACTGCCGCGTTCGGCGATCTGGACCAGGATGGCGATCTGGATCTTTATGTGACGGGATACGCAGACGTACCGGCAAGTGCTCCAACTCCGGTGTGTGAGGAAAGCGGAGTCCGAATTCACTGTCACCCCCATCATTGGGACCCGGTTCCGGACATGGTCTTCGAGAATCTGGGAGATGGAACGTTTGCGGACCGCTCCGAGGATTGGGGCATCGCTGACGAGGCTGAGTATGGTTTGGGCGTGATTATCGCCGATGTCACAAACGACGGCATTCCGGAGGTTTTTGTGGCCAACGACGGGGACCGGAACCTGCTGTTTCAAAGGACCGACAGAGGCACCTACGTCGAAGTCGGTATTGAGTGCGGGCTGGCATTCAACGCAAACGGCAGATCCATGGGCAGCATGGGGATTGCCTGTTCAGATTTTGACGGCAACGGTGAATTTGATCTCCTGACGACGAACTTCATCCGAGAGCGAAATGTGCTGTTCAGTAATCTTGGTTCGGGGATCTTTGTGGATCGCTCGGCCGACACGCCGTTAAGCACGTCCAGTCGGCAGATGGTTGGCTGGGGCGCTGTTCCGCTGGATGCTGATCACGACACGTTTGTTGATCTGTTCGTTGCCAACGGAAACGTGACCGACATGCCGAGTGCAGAATACCGGCAGACGCCATTGTTGTATCGGGGACACCTGACAGGTGCATTAACGGCGGTGTCGCGACCGGGTGATTACTTTTCGGAGAGTTGGCATGGTCGCGGGGCTTTCACTGTCGATGTGGCGGGTGACGTCCGTCCGGATCTGGTCGTCTGTCATATTCATGATGACCCGGTGATTCTGAAGAACGAGTCTGTACGCAATGGAAACGCGGTCTATCTGGATCTGATCGGAGTCACTTCAAACCGTGATGCCTGGAACGCCGTGGTTACTGCACGGTTTGGCGATCGTCAGACGGTACATCAACTGATTCAGAGTGCCGGCTATCTGTGCACATCTACAAAGAGACTTCAAATCACCATCGGCCAGGCGGACAGTATTGACGAATTGACGGTGGTGTGGCCGTCCGGATTGATTCAGCGGCTAAACAAAATTCCGGCGAACACAACATGGTCATTAACGGAAGGTCGTGGCCGCATGGAATCGACCACGCCCTGACGTGGGAAGACCTGCACGCTGATAAAGGGGCGTCGCTCAGGACAGAGTCATCACTCGGAAAGTGAGACATCTCGATCGTCTCGATCCTGAACCAGTCTGTCGAATATGGTTTGGTCGAGTTGGCCGTCTGCGTCAATCAAAACGGCATCGGCCGCCTGACCTTGTATCGCACGGCTGCGCCAGAGCATAAGAACGTTCTGTCGAGCGGTTTCCCGATCTTCATCGGATCCAAAAATGTAGTCATATTCGACCGAGTCGAATCCGCCAATCGACTTGAGCGAACGATGGGCGATCAGGCGGACAGCATCATACGGGTCGATCAGCAGCTGAGCCAGACAGGGAACCATCCAATCCGTCCCTGAGGTCTGCTGCGCTTTGTCCCAGCCGAAGCTCCAGGCCATCAGGGCACGTTGGCCGGCATCGCCGGTCAGCGACCACAAAACGGAGGCAGCTATTGTCTGTTGATTCTTCGACAGGTCCGGCGTCGGGATTCCATACCAGTCTGACAGGTGTTGCGCGCTCCACGCCAGAGTCTGATTCAGATGGCACTGGTTGCAGGCGGTGGGACGTCCCGTCGTCAGGCTTGTGGCGACGTCCGGCGAATCAATCTGATGACTGCGAATGGCTTTGGCCAGTCCGTAAGTCGTGTACGACATATGGCAGTTGTAGCAATTACTGCCATATGAGTCTGATTCGGAAGGGTGAGCAAGACCGATGACAACACTTCCCAGAGCATCCCTCTTCAGAAAGAAGCCGATTACAAAGTCCCCTGGTGACACAAAAAAAGAGCCTTGGCGTTTATAGAACGCCAAAGCCTCTTTTGTTGAATTGCGTCAGGAATTCATCCTGTTATGCACTATCGCGTTCTTCTCCGCCCTTCGCCGCTGCCTCTTCGGCACCTTCGTCGACATCGGCATCGGCATCAACTTCAGTCTCTGGCAGGTCATCGGCGTTGTAGCTGCCGCCGCCGCAACCCGGCGCCGCGAGGAGCATAAACGCACTAAACAAACACGCAAGGTATTTCGTCATCTTCAGCAGTCCTTCACAATTGAACAAAAGGCGCCTGACACCCGCAGGTGTCAGGCACACACGTTTAGCATTCGGGAAACTTCATACCGGCTTACCACTCTCCAGCAATTTCGCCGCCTCTGATGCTTCCCAACCCGACCCACAGACCGTGGTCGATGTTCTCGGTTGCAAAACGGACGGAACCATCTCCCATCAGCACTTGAGCACCACCCGTGTGCCAGCTGGACGCCGACTTGATGGCCATGGTGGTCACGGAGTTGTCCCTGTCACAGTTAGTCTGGGTGTTAGGTGGCATCAGTGTGTTGAACCATGGTCCCCAGTAGACGCGACCTGACGCCCAAAAACGGCCGGCGCGGTCATTGTCAGCGTTTGATTTGGTTGTCAAAGCCGCTGCACCCGCCCGACAGGCATCGTGATAGGTTTTGATTCTGTCCAGATTGACCTGCTGCGTATCATAGACGGTATTGTGTTGCGTGCCGGTGGCGTTGTTCAGGCGGCCCGCACCGGAGTTCCGATGGCTGATTGACTGGGTCTTGTTTGACCAGTCCCCTAGTTGTACTTCCGACGCCAATATTGAGTTTGAAGTGCCGTCCTTCGCGTCACGGATGCGGACGGACGAATACAGAGTAAAGAAACCGACCGGAGGTCGACGGTTCCATTGTGCTATCGGCCCGGCAGACAATGCGTAGCTTACGGGCGCAGAACTGACGTGCGGTTTGCTGCCGGATCCAGGATCGCTGGGACACTGGAACACTGGCATGGTGGAATTTCGGATTTTCCATTCGTTTCGGTTTTGTTGATTCGCGCTGCCGTCATACCAGTATTCGTTGAAATCCAACGAATTGTAGAGCGGTGCCTGATCAATGAATGGAAGAATCATGGCCAACCCGCTCCAGCCCAACCAGCAGTCCGGACTACCATCAGGTGCTGAGATACAGGCCTGTGGACTACCTGGAAATGAATCATGAACATCGTGATAGTTGTGCAGAGCAAGGCCAAGCTGCTTCAACTTGTTCTTGCATTCCGTACGTCGGGCCGCTTCGCGGGCCTGTTGCACGGCGGGCAGCAGCAGGGCAATAAGGATCGCAATAATGGCGATCACGACCAGCAGTTCGATCAGGGTAAAACCGCGTTTGCGGACACCTTTTGATAGCACCATAGTTCTGTTCCTCCAGGAAAAACAATAAAAACGGCAGAGCAAAGCTCCGCAACCTCAGCACGCCGTGATCGAAAGACCGACCAATACCTACAACAATGCTCGGCGAGGGTCGTTTCGATGTCAACTGTTTCCGCCTGTTTGATTGAGAAATTGACCATTGTTGGGTAGGAAATGAAAAGTTCCCGGATTCTCATGGAGTGGCGGTCAGAGCAGTGTTTTTCACTATTTCGACGTCATCTGGCTGAGGTACTGCAAACGGAGCGCAGAAAACCTTGAGTCTGCGTCAATTTCGTGACCTTGTGCGAAAAACCGACGTGCTACCTCGGCATTTCTGAGCTCCAGTTCGAGGCAGCCACAGTAGAAGAGAGCTTCTTCCCGAAGTCGTGCCGGAAAACCGCTAGCCCCAAGAGCGGTCTGCAGCCCCGCTCGGACGTCCTCCAAACGGTCGTCATTGCTGCTCAGGAGACACCTATAGAACTGTCCGACAGACGACGGTGTGATCATTTCGCAGGATGCCAATGTGTCACCGGAATGACCGTTCTGCAGGGCAAATCTGACGATCCGCTCCGGTTCCGAGACACTGTGAGTGAGACCATTTGGCACGTCTGTTCGAATGTGTGTGTCCTGAAGACTTGCCAGTGCTCTGCGGATGTTCTCCCGTTCACGTTGAGGCGTGAGCACGCTGTTGCTCAGTTGCCTCAACCTGACGACTGCTCGATACTGGTCCAGTAATGATGGCTGCCCGGTGTGTCGAATGGACCGGTGGGCAAGTTCCAGATAACACCACGTACGAACTCGGGCCGTCTCGCGAGAATCGTCGTCCGGCAGAATACGAAGTGCGGCGTAAGGCAGTCGCATTGCGGTCAGGACCATTCCGACCGCTCTGGAATCGTCTGCCGTACCCAGAGCCAGCGTGCCGTCCAGCTGCATGTTGACGTGTGGCCTGGGCCACTCCATCTGCATGAACAGGTTGTCGGCACGCCGAGTCTGGGGGCCTGTGTCGCTGGTATCGCTGCGCCCAAAAATCGTTCTGCGGGAATCGATGGACATGACGCGCCATGTCGGGTCGACCGACAGTTGTCGAATAGCAGCCAGACTCCGGGAATCAACGACAATGGCCACCGGCTTGTGCTGCTTCAGAAAGGCGTTGTAGCCGCCAGCCGTGCCGTCTGTTCGTAGATAGAATTCCCTCAGGCCTTCCAGCAGATCGTGTGTGGCTGCGGTGTGCTCACCAACCTGATCTGAATCTGCGTCCCAGCGGTCGCCCAGCAGCAATGGAAACCGGTCTCGACACGCCGCCGTCTGCCAGTCAGACGCCTGATCCCGATTTGTGATCATGACCGGTCCCTGAAACCTCCACAGAGTTGTGTCCACCAGGCGGTTCTGGCTGCTGCCTCCGATGTCTGACGTGCCGTTGATCGCCAGCAGCCAGGTCCACTGCAGGACCGCTACAAGGACGCAACTGCACGGTATCCAGAGTTTCGATGAGACCTGCGAATGTGGGAGTGCATCTTTTCGGTTCAGTTCGCAAATCGCTATCGCAGTCACCGCTGAGTATCGTCCGCAGCCGAGGCCGATTGCCGCCAGTATCAAAGCCAGAAGTTTTTTCGTGATCGTGGTGTTCTCACATTTCAGCAACTGGCAGACTGTGACCAGCATAACAACACCAAGCAGGCCACTTGCAATCATGTCCTGAGGAGCACCCGATAAGAACTGCATCGATGGCATCCGGCTGGTATCCCGCCACAACCAGTTGACCGGACGAAACAAAGCCGCTGCGAATTCATCGTGAAACACAGCCGCCAGCGCAAGCCCCGCTGCCAGTAACGCGGCGACGATGGGGAAGCGTCGCTGTTGTTCAATGCCAACCGCATCAGACCGGTTCTGGAGCTGCGAAACGGCCGTGCCCAGCAGAATCAGCGCTACGAGGCCAAACTCCAGTGTGGTTACCACGCTGAATCCAAACACGAACATCGTCGTCGCGAATTTTGCCGTTGACAGGGACGTCTGTTTTACGGCGGCAATACGGCAAGCCGCCAGCACACACAACGCTGATAAAAGTTGATCCGGCTTCAGCGAGAGTGATATCCCGATCAGCAGCATCACACCGAGCACGGCGTGGTTTGTCAGGCTCATCCGCCGTGCCGTTATCGCCGTCACAATAGAAACGCAGATCGCGAACGCCCAGAAAGGCCAGGCCTCTGACGCTTCGATGGGGCCCCACGCCGCGAGGGGCACCTGCCATGCGTTTCCGATCGACAGCAGACAATTGTGCAGCGGTGCGATGACCTGGGCGGAACGGTCAAACCAGTACGATTCGGTGGAAAGTACCAGCAGCAGTGAGGCCACCCACCAAAGATATCGATCAGGGTGCAGGCGGAATCTCATGGTTCGTGCCTGGTCTGTTCTGATGGCACACGAATCCAGTGGTCCGTAAACTCAACCGGAAAATTCATTTTGACCTTTGGCATGTGGCAGCCAAGACAGTTGTCCGTTTCGCCTGCCCCACATGTGGTGTGACCGTCGATCTTCGAATCGTGACACTGAATGCACTGCTGGATTCTGAGGGAATCCTGTTGATCCATCGGTCGGTGTGGGTCATGGCATGTTGTACATCGCATTTCAGATTTCATAAAACAAGCCGACTGCAGGAGTCCCACGGGTTGAAATCGGACAATGCTTGCGTTGCCTGGCACAATTTCCTCCGGCTCATGTTCCTCGGACAGGCGATGGCACACGGCACAGCGCCGCACCGCCTCCATGCGTCCGACGGAGCCCCAGCCCTGCGGGTGATAGTCACCTTCTGTCTGTACGTGTTTCGCCCTTGGTCCGTGGCATCGCTGACAGGTCACGCCCGGGTGAATGTGTGCCTGTTCAATCCTGCCATCGCTGACGGGCACAACCGTGGCATGACAGGAAAAACAGCGCCGTGCTTTGGGGCCATCGAACAGCAGGCCCAGCGCCGATACCGGACTGTTGCCCCGCGTTTCCGGCTGTCCGGGAGTGATTCCGAAATCGCCAATTGAGGCAAACCACGTCCAGCGGAACTCTAAGACATCGGTATTGCCGTGACTGTCCGGGATGGCGGATACCCAGGTGCAGGCGTGCGTACCGGAACCGAAACACCAGTCCAGTTTCAGCTGCCGCTGAAGACCGTCAGATTCATTGACCGCGTACAGATCGTCCTGGTCGTGAACGATTTTCGTTCCTTCGGCCTGTGCAGCATCGAGCGCGGCCAGGTGTGTCAGCAGTTTGACAGAATCCGGGTGTGATACCGGACGCAGCGTCTTTGCATGCCCGGTCTGGGCAAATTCACTGGGTTGGTCGTGGCAGTCAATGCACGACGATTCGTCTGCCCAGCCATCCACGGCCGCCGTCACATCCCACGAGCCCGCATCGCGGGACGGTCCGACCATGATGCGGCTTCCGCAGAAGGCCAGCAGACACAGCACTCCCGTCGCTGCGACCGCATGAGATCTGCTGCGTGAGGTGGGCGGTACCCGATCATCTGTCATTTCTTCCGTTGACTTCATTGGCAGCACATTACGACAAAGGGTACCGCCGTTGCAACGTGGACACGGAATCGAGGTCGTCAGGAATGTAAACTGGTTGCGATGTAATTCCGTAGCGAAGTGGTGATCTGCCCGGGGTGTCAATGGCGCCGCAGCACAACCGTTCCTTCGGTTTCCTGTTCTCTTGTTCGCATTTCGGTACTCGATCGGCGTCTTACGGCTTGCGGCAGAAATGCACCATGAGCGTCTCCATCCGGCGGGCCAATTCACAATTGGCGAATCTGTAATTCTCTGAGATTTCTGATTTCATAGGCCGAGGCCAGCCGGGTGCGGCGTTCGTGCTCCATGAATCAGGTACGGGGAGTTCCGCTTCGACCGCGTGGTGTCCCATGACTGTCAAGACTGCGACTTCCGCGACAGGCTGATGCGTTTTCTGTGCTCGTCGATTTCCATGACGGTTACCTTCACGATATCACCAACGCTGACTTCCTGCGAAGTGTCCTGGACGAAGTGGTCGGCCAGTTGCGATATGTGAACCAGACCGTCCTGATGCACGCCGATGTCGACAAACGCACCAAAATGCGTAACGTTGGTGACCACTCCTTCCAATCGCATTCCCACCGTCAGATCGCTGACCTGATTGATGCCTTCGGCAAACGTGGCTACCTTGAATTCGGCTCTGGGGTCTCGACCAGGTGACTTGAGTTCCGCGACGATGTCAGCCACCGTGAATTCTCCGACGCTGTCGTCCACGAAGTCCTGCGGACTAAGTTGCGCCACCAGAGTCGCGTTGCCGACCAGATCGTCAACGGTCACATTCAGATGCCGTGCCATCTTTTTCACAACGGTGTAACTTTCCGGGTGGACGGCCGAGTTATCAAGCGGCTCGTCGCCATTGCGAATTCGCAGAAACCCGGCTGCCTGCTGAAAGGCCTTGCTGCCAAGCTTTGGGACGTCCAGCAGTTGTTTTCGTTTCGCAAACGCCCCATTGTGATTGCGGTGTTCGACGATTCGTTTCGCCAGCGCTGGCCCAATGCCGGCGACGTAGGACAACAGGGCCGAACTGGCCATATTGACGTCGACACCGACAGAATTTACACACGATTCCACGACGTGGTCCAGTGCCTTTTTCAGCTGAGGCTGATTGACGTCGTGCTGATACTGCCCGACGCCGATTGCCTTGGGATCGATTTTGACCAGTTCCGCCAACGGATCCTGCAATCGGTGAGCAATGCTGATGGCTCCGCGGACGGTGACATCCAGTTCCGGATATTCGCTGACCGCCAGTTCACTGGCCGAGTAGACCGAGGCGCCCGCTTCACTGACCACGACCTTTGTTACCTGCAGATCGTGGCTGGCCAGCAGGGCAGCGACAAACGCATCCGTCTCTCGCGACGCAGTGCCGTTCCCAATCGCAATCAATCCCACATCATATTTCTGAATGAGGTCCAGCAGAATTCGGTTGGCGCCGGCCGTGTCGTTGCGGGGCGCGGTGGGAAAGATTGTGGCGTTATCCAGAAACTGTCCTGTTCCATCGATAACCGCGACTTTGCAACCGGTGCGGAAGCCTGGGTCCAGGCCGATCGTCACCAGCGGCCCAGCCGGCGCCGCCATCAATAGTTCACGCATATTCTTTGCGAAGACGGAAATCGCATCTTCTTCTGCCTTTGCCTTCAGCTGCTGCATGAGTGTAGATTCTGCGGCCGGCTGCAGCAGTCGTCGATAGCAATCGCCGATGGTCGCCCTGATGGCGTCCGCAAATTCGAACGACGGATTTCGCAGCAGTCGTTGCTCCAGCCGAGGCATCACGTGATCTTCGTCCGGATCAATCGTGACTCGCAGAATGCCTTCCGCTTCACCGCGTTTCATGGCCAAAAAGCGGTGCGATGGCAGGCGGTCGACGCGCTCGCTGTGATCGAAGTACATTTCGAAGCGTTCTCCGCCGTCCTTCTTTCCGCGTTTAACGGACGCCAAAATCGTTCCTCGCTTAACGCGATCGTGCATCCATTGCCGCAGTTCGGGCGCGTCGGCCCATGTTTCTGCCACGATATCGCAGGCACCCGCCAGAGCTGTGGCGGAATCGGCGACGTCCAGATCCGGATTCACGAACCTGCGCAGCAGCTGGTCGGCCGGTTCGCGCAGCGGTTGTTGTCGCAACAGAATGTCTGCCAATGGCTGCAGACCTTTTTCCCGTGCGGCCGCGGCACGGGTGCGGCGTTTGGGTTTGAAGGGGCTGTACAACTCTTCCAGCTTCTGTCTGTCGTCGCACTTCAGAATTGCGTCGCGCAGCTGAGCTGTCAGCAATCCCTGCTCGTCGATCGTCTTTAGAACGGTCCGCTTCCGATTCGCAAGTTCACGTGCTTTGGCCACAGCGTCTTCAATAAAACGCAGTGCCGTCTCGTCCAGCCCGCTGGTCACCTCTTTGCGGTAGCGGGAAATGAACGGCACCGTGTTGCCGTCACTCAACAGTTCAATGGCATTCCTGACCTGGTCTGACCGCACTGAGATCTGTGCGGCGATCGTCGTCGCGATCAGTGGAAGGTCAAACAGGTTTTCGAAAGTGTCGTTTTCGGTCATCTTCGATCGGGTGTGTGGTAAGGGGTTGTCTGGATAGGTCTGTTCCTGTGAGCGGCACCGTGTCAGCCGCCGAATTTTGGCAGTGTTTTCACCCTCGGCTTGCGGCTCACTGATTCAGGTGTCCAAACAGCGTCGTAGGGTTCGAGACTGTGGTGGGGCATGTTATCCCAATCGGTGAAAGCAGCAAACGGCCGTGTCCGACTTTTGTGCAGCAGAAGTCGTTGTGACCTGTTGCCACGGCGACTTAGTTTTTGAAGTTACGTAGCTCTCGGCGTGAGCGGCAAGGCGCTAGCCGCCGGTTTTTCCCGAAGGAACCCGCGGCTAGCGCCTTGCGGCTCACATCCCAGTGTGAAACACTGAGTCGCCCTCGACCTGTTGTGTAGACTCTGTCTGCGACTTGTAACGCATATTTGTGTGAGGCAGGTGAATCGAATGCAATCATTTGTCGCCACGTGGCGGCCTTTGCATTGAGGTGGTGCTTCCTACCGCGTATGAAGTACAACGCTGACTCGGTTCGAGAGCGACTTCGCGTTGGCCGAATCCTGAGCGACGCGATCCGTCTCCCCGCCGTGGTGTTGACGCGTGTCATCGAGTTGAAGTTTCTGTTGACACCAGCGCGGTCACGACTTCAGAATTCACCTCACGCCTACATGCACTGCGGATTGCGTCGATGGATCCTTCCAACGCTGAACGAAAACCGATTATCCGGGCGATTGCCATCGTTGTTGCGTTTGCGACGGCAATTGCTGTCGGCGTCGTTCTGCTGAAAACATCTGACGTGCCTTCTGTGAATCCCGATCGGGATCTGCCGCGGGGAGAGGCCAGTTCCCGTGTTATGGATTATGGCAAGGTGCTGCTTTGGTGGGACAGGATGCCCTCGTCCGTGGTTGAAAAAAGTGTAGCGACGCGTCCCGGCAGTAATATTCACCCTGCCGACTATGTTGGACCGGAATCATGCAAAGAATGTCACACGAAAAACTACAGTGCGTGGTCGGGCCATCCGCACCGACTGATGAATGCGATTGCCTCAGATGAAACCGTGCGAGGTGATTTTTCGGGTGAGGGCAGGATCGAGTATCTGGGCGGTCGTGCCGAATTCTATCGCGACGCTGCTGCCTACAAAATGAAGCTTCTGCGGGATGGAGACGTTCTGACCTACTTGATCCGGCAGACAATCGGCTCTCGCTTCTTTCAGTATTACGTCGGACGACTGGAGGAGGGCCCGTTTCCTGCCGAGCATCCCTACAGAACGATGGACCACGTGTTGCCATTCGGGTATTGGCTCGACCGACAGGAGTGGGTGCCGACGGTTCATATTTCGGACGAACTGCCGGACGGCGAACGTGCGGATCCGTTTGCCCCGGGTCTTCAGCCTGAGATTGGGCGAGGATTCGTTCCTTACTCGCTGATGTGCAACACGTGTCACACCACCTTTCCGCTTGGTGACAGCATTGTCCGCAAGCCGCAGATTCTGGCCGCAAGTGCTCCGTTTTTACTTCATTTTGATATGGCAACCTATTCGATGCAGGCGCACGGAGACCTTTTTCCGCATATGAATCTGTCACGTCAGACGGCCGGCGATCAGATGGTGGTGGGGCAGGCGATGGCGATGCTGGACGCTCCTGAGCATGCCGCCACTCTTGGTATCAGTTGCGAAGCCTGCCATCTGGGCGGGGCCGAGCACGTCGCAGATCCGAAAGTACCGCCACATTTTCTGCCACATAGTTCGTTGCTGCGGTTGCAGGGTGAGGAAGAAACAGTGACGCAGCAGAAATCGCACGGAAACATTAACTGGATTTGTTCCCGTTGCCACACAGGAGCAAGACCTCAACTGGCGAACGGAATCTCGACGTGGAATTCGACGGAGTTCTCGGATGCGATGAAAGGCTCCTGCTATTCCGAACTTCGCTGCATTGACTGCCATTCTCCACACGAGGGAATCGGACATGAATGGACGTCGACGCCACTGGAAGACGACGCTCGGTGTATTCGCTGCCACGAAAGCTACAGAGAAGCTGACGTGATCGAGAGTCACACTCATCATCCCGCAACATCTTCCGGCTCACGGTGCATGAACTGCCATATGCCCCGGATGAACGAAGGGCTGCAGGATGTTGTCAGAACTCACACGATCTTTTCACCGACTGACAGGTCAATGCTGGAAGCCAACCATCCCAATTCCTGCAACATCTGTCATACTTCCGAGTCGATTGACTGGACGGTCAGCCGATTGAAGGCGTGGTACGGAAAGACGTACTCTGACGAAGAAATTGACGCCAATTATCAGAATCGTTCGGGGCCAGTCGCTCTGGGATGGCTAAACAGTGGGAATGAAGCGGTGCGTCTTATCGCGACGGACGCAGTCGCGCGGGCTGCTGATCGTAAACTGCTGCGACCCCTGATTGAGACGCTGGACGATCGCTTTCTGCTCAATCGCCAGTTCGCTCGAATCGCGCTGGAGAAACTACTGGATGCTCCGTTGCTCAACTACGGCTATCGCTTTTACATGACGCACAAAGAGCGTCGGAAACACATTGACCAAATGCTGGAAGACCTCGACGCCGGCGAACTTGGCGTCGGAGATGCCAATGACGCATCCAACGCTGAATAGAACCGGCGTTCCTATGACTCTTCAGCTTTTATACTTCGCTGTCGCCCATGAAACCACATTGTGTTCCCGTTACTATTGCGCCACAGCCAATTGTCATGAAGCAGTGACTGCCGTACGGGCCGTCTTCGCACCTGCCTGAAAACTCGGTTCAGTATGAACATTCAATCCATTCTGGTTATTGCTTTGTGTATTGCGGCCGCGTTCACGGTGGGCGCCGTCCGCAACGGGCACAATCGCCGTCGTGTTTGGGTCGTATTGCTCTGGACGGTGTTCCCAATCGGCATCATCGCGGCCGCCATCAATGATCGGTACGTCGATTCCGGTCCGCCCCCGGCCCATAATCCGCCGCTCGAGGTGCCAACAAACGGCTACGTCGGCTCACAGGCCTGCAGCAGTTGCCACCCTCATGAACATGATACATGGCACTCTTCCTGGCATCGTACGATGACTCAGGTGGCACACCCCGATACGGTCATGCCGGATATCAACCATGTCAGCATGGACTACTCGGGTATGCATTTCGAAATGGATAGGGTCGGCGATGAGCTGTGGGCCAGCTGGGGACCGCTCAATTCCAATCCGCTGTCGGATCAATCATTATCCACGCGCGCCCCGATTGTGCTGACGACTGGTTCACATCACATGCAGGTGTACTGGATGTCACTCAGCGATCGAGATCGCCGAATGGCCCTGTTTCCGTTTGCGTATCTGGCGGAACTGGACAAATGGGTGCCGCGAGACTCGTTGTTTCTTGATCCACCGCGTGAAGATGTGTCGTTTGAACTGGATACGTGGCCGTTGAGTTGCATTCGTTGCCATACGACGTCCGGCCGGTTTGGGGCGGGCCCGTATGGCCTACCGGACAAGTCAACCGCAAGAACACAAGCGGTGGAATTCGGTATTGCGTGCGAAGCGTGTCATGGTCCCGGTGAAAACCACGTCCTTGTTAATCGAAACCCGTTGCACCGCTATCGGCATTATTTAGGGGGGGCGGCGGACGAAACAATCGTGAATCCGTATGAACTGGACCATAAACGATCGTCTCAAGTCTGCGGCCAATGTCATAGTGTTCAGCATGACTACAGGGAGGCGGCCATTAGAGTGCTTCGTGACGGTTTCGAGTACCGCCCCGGAGATGATCTGTCGAATTCCACCATCCGCCGGGTTGTCCGTTGTTGCTCGGATCCGCTGATCGAACTTCGTGCGCGGACGGATCCAAATCTGTCCAGCGTGACAGAGTGGTTCGAGAGATACTACTGGTCGGACGGGATGATCCGTGTCTCAGGTCGCGAGTTTAACGGACTGCTGGAATCACCGTGTTATGAGCACGGTGACATGTCCTGCCTGACGTGCCACGTCATGCATCAACCCGTAGACGACCCGCGCCCGCGCAAGCAGTGGGCCAACGACCAACTCAAAGTGAACATGGTGACCGGAAACACAGCCTGTGTGCAGTGTCACAAATCGTTTTTGGATGAGGCAGCCCTCACAGCACACACTCATCACGACGTCGACTCGTCCGGCAGCAACTGCTACAACTGCCATATGTCGTACACGACATATGGCTTGGTAAAGGCAATTCGCAGTCATCAGATTGATTCGCCGAACGTGTCGACCAGTCTCCTGACGGGCCGACCGAACGCCTGCAACCAGTGCCATCTTGACCGTACGCTGGCGTGGAGCGCCGGACATCTGGCCGACTGGTACGATCTGGTCCCGCCGGAGATGTCAAAGGATGAACAGTCAATCGCTGCATCGGTTCTTTGGCTTTTACGTGGAGATGCCGGGCAGCGAGCGCTGATGGCCTGGAGCTATGGCTGGACTGACGCTCAGAAAGCTTCGGGAACAGCATGGATGGCACCCTACCTGGCGCAGTTGTTGATCGATCCCTACGATGCCGTCCGTCTGATCGCCCATCGATCGTTGAAGACCATTGACCAATACGATTCCATACCTTATGACTACGTTGGTGCCGAGGAAGACCGTGAAACTGCACGGGCGACCGTCCTTGAGCGCTGGCGACAGCGCGACGCCGCACCGGGGCCGTCTGCTGCTGCCGTGTTGATTAATGTGGACGGCGAAATCATGGAGAACGTGTTTGCCCCCCTTTTACAGCAGCGCGACGATCGAGAGATTGGCCTTCGGGAATGACACACTGCGGTCCGATATATTCGCAATGCCATTCGAAGAAATATCTGTGCTGGCCCGGAGAGAATGTTGAGCATCGCATCATCCACCAATACCACGCAACACCACTTCATTGTCAAACACCTGCACTTTGGATGGTGGTCGCTGTTGAGCTTTGTTGTGCTGGGAATCACACTGGAAGCGATGCATGCGTTCAAAGTCGGTTGGTATCTTGAAGAGGCGTATACGACTCGACGACTGATGTGGACGCTGGGGCACGCACATGGAACGCTGCTCTCGCTCGTTCATATCGCTTTTGCGACAACGCTCTCGTTGTTGCCCCATGGTTTGGCGACTTCCCGCCGCATCGCGTCGGGTTGTCTGATGGGAGGCACCATTCTGTTGCCCGGCGGCTTCTTTCTGGGAGGCATTTTCATTTACGATGGTGATCCCGGCATCGGAGTCTGGCTGGTACCCGTCGGTGCTCTGCTGCTGTTGATCGCTGTGTTCCTGACTGCTCTCGGCACTCTTCGCGCCAGTCGTGCTGGTTCCGACGTATCGGACGGCAATGGTTGAGGCAGCAACATCAGTTTACCGATACGCTGTTACGGCCTGATTCTGGGGCAGCGGCTCTCATGTCAGCACCTCTAGCACGACGAAACGCCCTTTCCTATTCCGTGACGGAATTCGGCAGCCATCTGTTCAGAGATTCTAGCGCGTTTTTGATTTCCTGGGGCAACGCGCTGTCAGTGGAATTGCGACTTGCAAGAAAGTGCCACACAGTCTGGTAGCTGTTCAGCAGTTCCGATGCTTCAGATGCCGACCGCCCCACCGTCAGTCGTTCCAGTGGCGTTGTCGTCAGCTGACGCTGCAATGCGGCGATAACCACTGACGTCTCACCTGCGGTGCTCTGGGCAACTTCGATTGCCCGCAGAAACGCAGCCATGATGACCGCCCGACTGGACCGCAGCTTGACATTGACTTCCGTCGATTTGTCGACATCGTCTGCATGCAGCCAATACGCTCTCGACCGGATACTGCGCCAGTAGCGTTGCACGTCCTGACGCAACCAGCCAAATGGTCCGGTTTCTTCGAACAGGTCGGACACCCGCGTCTCGACATACCAGTTCAGCAGCTGCGCCTGCAGCTGGTCGAAGGATTGCTGATGCAGCAACGGTTGTGCGTCCAGAAGCAGCTGCATGCGTTGCCCAAACGTGGTGACGTCTTCGTTGATGATGCCTCGAACCGCAGAATCCGTCAATGCACGCCAGGAAACGCATTGCGAGAACACGCCGCCGGATTTCGGGCGAGCGGCGTCCAGGCCGGCCGCGTCGATCCGTTGCCAGACCTCGTCAAACAGAGTTTTCGCGGCCTCATCACTGACCGTTACCTGCTGGTCGTCTACAACGACCAGCAGATCCAGATCTGACGCGGCGTGAAACTCCATGCGACCAAGTGATCCGGAGATCGCCACACACGCCAGATGTTCCGGCAGCGGTTCGCAAAGAAGTGCCTGCTGCAACTGTTGGAGCGTCGTTTGGGAAAGCTGCCAGGCCGCACACAGGTCAGGCAGTCGCGCCACGGCTGAGAACGGAAAACATCGCTGTTGAGGACACGGATTCATTGTATCTCAGTAAAAGAGGTGCGCCCTGCGACAGCGCGTGGCAATCCGTGCTGCAGCAGCACTTGGGGCGAATTCTAAGCGATTGGAGCAGTTTGGAAATTGACGGAACCAGTTCTGGCTCGTGGGGGCAGCCGTTCTGCCATCAAAACGCGTGAACCGCGGCCATGAGTCAGCGAAGTTCGCTGTACGAACTGCAGGCCATTCGGGTGGGAACGCTCCATGAATTCGGAATTCAGGACAACTGGTCGCTGATGTTCGTCTTGTCTGCGCGCTGAATGTCGCGGAACACGCACCACCAGATCGCCGCAGATTGTCGAAATGACAATATCTGGGTAGTTCTATCAGCGGTGTTTGCAATCTCTTCCTTGCCTGATCGTCTTTATCGGACACTCCTGGCCCATCGGCACATCCTGCCAAACCACATAACATGTTACCACATAACAATTTGTGACACAAAGTGGGACGCATTGGCGGAGTGCATCATTTTTGGCACACTATTGGCATTAGCTATGTCACAGTGACAACATGCGGTTCTGTGCTCTAGCAGCAGGATTGTAGTTTTGGACAAGAACCATTCTCAGGAGGTAATGAATCATGCTCGTACTGACACGTAAACCGGCAGAAATGATCCACATTGGCGATGACATTGTAGTCAAAGTGATAAAAACGGCTCGCGGTACTGTCAAGATCGGTATTGAGGCGCCAAGTGACGTCCGCGTCATTCGCGGCGAGTTGCTGGAGAAGACGGTTGCCACGGTTCGGCCGGACACAGTCGTCAACCAGCTGGCGGATCACTTCAACGTTCTATGCGACCAGTACCCACACGTTGTCTGAAGCAGGCGCAGCGTAACAGAAGATATTCCACGCGGGGCCTGCTCAGAGAGCCAGGCAAAACAAACTCAAGAAGGAGTAATGGACATGATGACCCAAACCCGAACTCTGTTGACCGTAGTGACTCTGGTGCTGACCGCACCCGTCACGATGGCTCAGTACCCAAGTAACAGGGGCGTCTGCTCTAACGGCGGATGCAGTCTTGAAAAACGGTCGCAATTACACGACCTCTCCAATCGGGATGATTTCTCCGCGGTGAGAGAATATCCCAACGGCAACTACTCTGGAGGTGATCGATGGCGGAATGACGACTATTCATCGTCGCGTTACATCGACACATATTCCTCCGGCCTGCGAGATCGATTCGACCACGAGACGAATCGTCTGCGACACGGCTACGACTATCGCGCTCCGTTGAATAGCGCGGTCGAAGAGAGTTTTCGAACACCACTTCGGAACGACTACGGCCGTCGTGACCGGAACTATGGTCATGAGTATACAGGTCGTGGCCGCGATTCTGACTACGGCTGTAGCATCCGGGGGCCACTGGCGAATCCCTTTCGACTGCCTTCGACGGATGATTTCGACGATCGTCAACGATATCGAACCGCGCCGCTAAGTCGAACGCCACTGTCAGACACCAGGTATGAGAGTCGTTACCGCATTCCGCTGGAACAGGTTGACTACTCGAATTTTGACCGCGACTACCGGTCATCGCCGCTCAATCGTGATCGCGTGAACTATCCCTCGGTCAGAGACAACTATGATTTCGAAACGCCCGTGCCACCGCGGAGCGACCGTAGGCAGCCTGGGCTGGATCCGTTCACGCCGCCGCTGCCGCGACGAGAAACGGGGAGTGAAGCAGAAGCGATCTTCAAAACGATTTCAGCTCGCTACGGGAACCCCGTCACCGTTCGAGTGGCTCGTTCCATGTCTTCCAGTCAGGCACTGGCAATGTACAGGGAAGTTTCTCAGCAGACTGATCAGCGTCACCTTGAACCGAGCAGTTACGATCTGCGAATCCGACGCGGATTGCGTAACCTTGGACTGGCACTGGAGAATCCGACGTTCACTCGGGCTCTGGGTGTGCAGGCCGACTCCTTCCGAGCTGACGGTTTTCGCAGTACGCTGTCGCGACTGGAGGATTCGATGCGAGTTGCCGGTTACAGCGATGCCGAAGTCGTTGTCCAAGCGGTCATGCGTGAAGCACAGACCGTGCCTGGCCTGACGGCTAGTGTCGTGGCTTTTGAGTTCGCTAGTGCCACAATTGATACTTTGGACAAGTTTTCGGCTCTGGAGCCCAGCGAGCCTGGTCGAGGTGCGTCGCTGGACCTGGAGCGAGCGGAAAAGGTCCGCAGTGCGATGCTGGAAGGTGAGATCGTCGGTGTCGGTGTGGAAGTAAAGGTGCACGATGATGGATTGCTGATCGTGAGGGCTCTGCGAGGTGGCCCGGCTGTTGAAGCCGGTCTGCAGTCGGGTGACATAATCACGGCCATTGATGGTCGACGTATCAGTGGCATGTCGATGGCCAACAGTGTGGACCTGATGAAAGGCAGTGCTGGCAGCCGAATTCAGATGCAAATCGTGCGGAACGGCTCACGTGGCAGCAACGTCACTCTGGTTCGACGAAGAATTCGGATCTACACGGTAAACGATGCAAAGCTTCTGCCTGGTACGGAAAAAGTGGCTTACATGAGCCTTAGTCAATTCGGTCAGAAGTCCACTCAGGAGGTCGATGAGGCCCTGCAGCAGTTGTACAACAGTGGAATGAAGTCTTTGGTTCTGGACCTGCGAGGCAATCCTGGCGGCCTGTTGAATATCTGCGTCGACATCACGAATCGCTTTCTGCCATGCGGCACGATTGTGTCAACGAAGGGTCGCCTGTCGGCTGACAATATGCTTGAAACCGCAACGTACAGCCGAACCTGGAGTACTCCACTGGTCGTTCTGATCGACGGAGACAGTGCGAGTGCCAGTGAGATTTTCGCGGCGGCTGTGCAGGACAACCGACGTGGCATTGTGGTTGGTGAAAAGAGCTACGGAAAAGGGACCGTGCAGACGCACTTTCCCCTGCGTTCTGTCGGCGGCAATCTGCGACTGACGACGGCACGGTTTTACAGCCCCAATGGCCGACCGATGTCCGGTCAGGGAGTCACTCCTGATGTTCGCATCGTGGACGAAGACGGCCCGGCTAACGGTGACCGTGTTCTGGCCGAAGCGATAAAAATTGCTCAAAGCCAGCGGCTGCGGGATATTGCTCAGGCAGCAAAGAAGTGCCGACCATCATCTGGTCAGCAATTGCAGCGGAACAGTTTCAACGGCAGTGACATCTACGACACGGTCGCTCCCAAAACAGTATTGCGATAAGGGAATGGTCAATGCTTCAAACGGCCCTGTTCACATGAACCACGATGGTTCAAGGGCATCTTCAATAGCCAGGTACTCACGAGGAGACCGTAAGACGTGACGAAACCCAAACCTGCTGAGCAGACTGGAAATTCCTGACCGGTTGGTTTTCGAAAGAGAATCAACCGGTTTTGCATTTCCGCCGCGACTTTATCACCGACTGGCCTGTTTTCGCACGACAGGAAAACTCGCCTGCAACTGCTGCCTGGTTTTTGTCGTCTGCACTATTGGCACATTGCGGGTAAGTCATGTGTTGTGTTGATCCGGTTACAACGGATGCCACGGTTCTCCGCAATAAAAAGACGGGTGAGGGGTGGTCGGCGCGAATGACAGATCTGGTGAGGCAGAGTTGTGAAGTTGGCGAAGTGACGTGGCCGATGACAATTGTGCTCGCAGTCGAACGCTGACTGCCCAGTTTCACGACACTAACGAGTTCCGTCAAAGACCAGATCTATTGCGCAACGAAGCAGCTTCTTTGCGCGTAAGACGTCTTTGGTGACACCAGAGCCCCTTCAAGATCGAACTCCATAACAGGCCTCCTCTTTATGCGACGCTCCGCTCAGGCGAAAGGTATTCAACATGAAAATACGACAATCCCCACAGAGACGACGGAGACGACGGAACATTGGCTGTTTGACCCGGATCAACTGGTGAACTGGCAGGGCGAACTGGTCAGCAGCTGCCACGCCATCAACGAGCAACTTGGTCAGATTAAGGACGATCTGCGTGTCAATACCGCGGACGATGTCGCGCCGGGCCTGCGGGTTGTCGGACGCCCATCGGTTGGCGTTCGGTGAAGACACCGCGTGCGGCCGTGGCAATTTCTACAACGGGACTGTACGGGCCAATGTTTTTGCGTTCTTCAGCTGTCATTGGTATTCACACAAGTCACTTC
>JAPYTO010000107.1 GCA_029941865.1 Fuerstiella sp.
CAACTGCTGAATCACGTTGATCCAATGCGAACGGTTCACAACCAGCGGCGTGGTTCCCACCAGAGCTTCCAGATCCAGATCGCCGTTCGCTGATTCGCCATCGTGGCACTCAAAACACGCGGCCTTCAGCAAAGGAATGATCTGCTGATGAAAATCCTGTCTTCCGGCAGCGACGATTTCTGTGTCAGTCAGTTGAATCGAAGCGGGAAGATTTTCCCTCTGCATCAATGACAGAGGTTTGATGTTGCCGTCACCACGCAATTCCGCCAGCCGCTCGACTGTGCGTTCGTCGTCGTTCTCTCTGGCTTCTGCGATCTGCCGTGCAAACCGATCCAATGCCCGCCGCATCGTGTGGAGTTCCGTCAGCAGTGCGATTCGCTCGTTCGTGAGTTCAAGGCGTTGCTGCAGGTGTCGCTGTTCGCGTTGAGCGTCTCGCAGCTCGGCGCCGATTTCCTGCACTTCCTCACTGTCCTCCTGCGCCGTTGCGATAAGCGATGTCGCGACAAGGCAGATGGTGAGTGTCAGTAACTTCATTGTCAGCTGCTGTTTCTGTTGAGAAGACACGAACATTTGACTTGTCACCGAAGTCAGAGCCCCCGGCAGACCGAACGTACGGAAACGGCGCCTTGACGCTATTGATTTACCAAATTTTAACTTCACTCTCCTTCTGGGAGAGTCGAGCCTAAGCGAGGAGAGGGTGACCGCGCCGGAACCTCCCCTCGCTGAGGCTCGACCCTCCTTGAAAAGGAGGGTGAAGGATTTCGGTGCGATCTTCAAGAGGTAAAAGGATGGCGCTACGCTTCTAGTCATTCGGATCCACGAGGTTTTTCCACTGCGGATAGACCGGCCGGTCTTTTGTTTCGCGTTTTCCAATTTCTGTCGCGGCCGGCGGACACTGCTGCAGGAACTCGTTTAGTTGCTGGCGAGCAATTTCACCGACTTGCCCGGCGGACCCGGCCGCCAGATTGTTGGCCTCAATCAGATCGTCAGGCACGTGAAAATATCGACCGTCGCGGTACAACTTAAAGGCGTCAGTGCGAGCAAACTGCCCCGGCTTCTTATTCCAATACGGCTGGTAGTGACAAAACACCCAATCCCTTAGATGGCCCTTTTCACCCCGCAGCTGAGGCAGAAAAGATCGTCCGTCGAATGGATCATTTCCGCCGCGTTCAACACCGGCGGCAGCGGCCAGCGTGGCGTAGAAGTCCGTGAAGTCAACCAGGTCGTCCAGCGCAACTGCCTGAGGCGCGGTGCCATTCCATGACGCGACAAAGGGGACGTGAGTTCCCATGTCGGTCATGCCACCTTTGCCACCCTTGATCATCTGACCATTCCAGCGCGACGTAATGGAAGTATTTGTCCCGTTGTCGGCCGTGAACATGATGATCGTGTTGTCCAGCTGATCGATGGCTTTCACGTGGGCGACGATTCTGCCGACGATCTTGTCCATATAGTTAACCATCGCCACAAAGTTGGCCTTGCGATCTGCTTTGCTCTTCGGAGCTTTGTTGGCGACCTGTGTTCGCGGCGCGTCGCCGATGGTGTCCGGCGTAGCCACGAACGGGTCGTGCACCAGCACCATGGGGTAATAGACAAAGAACGGCTGTTGTCGATTTCGTTCGATGAAGTCGCAGACGAAATCACACATCAGATCGGGGCCGTACTTGTCCAGATTCTCCTCAACCGTGACAACTGCGCCGTTGTGTTCCAACGGAGGACTCCAGAACCGTTCGCCACCGCCGGCTTTGACTGACTTACCGGTCGTCACCTGCCACAAAAGAGACTCGTCAAAGCCCGCCTGTTGTGGACGAGACCGATCATCGTGCCCGGGCAACGAATTGTAGAGTCCGTTCAGCTGCCACTTTCCCGCAATTGCCGTCTTGTAGCCCGCGGACTGCATCAGGTGACCAAACGTTTTCTGATCGGGGTTCAGATATCCAAAGTGCGTGTAGTTACGAAAGTTGTACTGACCGGTCATCAGCTTGACGCGCGTTGTCGTACAGATTGGCGTGGAATAGCAATGCTTGAATTGGACTCCGGCAGCAGCCAACGCATCGATGTTGGGCGTTTCATAATCCTGCGCACCGTAGCACCCGAATGCCTCCCAGCTAACGTCGTCCGCCATGATCAGAATAACGTTGGGTTTGTCGCGCGATGGTCGTTGCGCACGACTCGTGGGCATCACTGCCAGCTGAGCGGCAAGAATAAATACGATGACGGCAAGTCTGGTCATGCCTGCAAAACTCCCAATAAAAAATGGATTCAGGAGCACCCATCGTATCGGATGTCATGGACTGCTTTTTTTGGACCAGTCTTTTTTTGACCAATTCGCTCGATTTGCCATCGCTGTGTACTCGCACACACATGTTCCCGAGACCGGAGTCTGCACACCGTCGCCGCGGATGCTAACAACCTGAGTGCGCGACAGGCACAGAAGGCACGAACCAAACTCCCTGCTGGCGTTTCCGGTTCAGGGAGTGAACATGTGCACCGCGTCATTCAAACAACACCCGACACTGGTAAAGCCAGGGGAACGCCGTTCATTGGGTCCTCCCCCAACTGCAAACCGCTCCGGCCCCGCGCTTACGCTGCGTCTCCTTCGCTTTTTGATTCAGGACGTACTGTGCGACGCCCCAATCGTGAGTTGCCCCTACGACCAGGTTGGAACAAAACGCAAATTCCGTTAGAACCTTTTGCTAATGTTAAGGAAGGGCCACGGAAGGATGAGGGGATGAAATACGGATTAATCTTCGTTGGCTTGATTGTCATGTCGAGCGTTGCTCGCGACTGTCTTGCCGACAACGGAGCGGTTGCACTCGCACGGCCGGTGAATCAAATCACTGTCGACGGTGACTTCTCGGACTGGCCCTCGTCACTGCCGTGGTACCCCATAGCATGGGGAACCGCCGGAGATGATCCTCAGGACGCTGCTGACTTTGATGCCTCTTTTCGGGTGGGCTACGATAAAAACGCGTTGTACGTTGTCGTCCAGATTCAGGACGATTCGACCCTCGCTGATGCGTCCCGCGATGATGGGACAGGAGATTGGCTGCGGCAGGACAGTTGCTCGGTCTTTCTGGATGTCGGACACTCCGGCGAAGAAATTCCACCGAGCCGATACACCAGACGTGCCGATCATTCGCCCCGCTCCGGGTCGGGTCTGGCTGTGGATTGGAGCTACCAGCGCAGCGGTACGCGTCACTGCTACGAATGGCGGTTCGATCTGCACAGGATTCATGGCCCGCAAGTGAAGCTGATCCCCGGCCTGGTGGTAGGCCTGGATTTCGGCATTTGCGACAGGGACACGGGGGACAAGGGTTTTTCCGCGATTTCCTGGGGACCATTTCTCAGGAAGTGGTTATCTTCCGAGAAGCTGGGAGACATCCTGCTGGTCTCTTCCGAGGATAAAGCGGGTAAAGTCCAGGGACGACTTGTCGGCGTAGACGCATCTTCGTTCAAATCGCACACCGTTAAACTCCAGCACGACACGCAATCGTCACCCGTGACGGTCGTCAGCGACCCGCAAGGAGAGTTTGAAGTCGCGTTGCCCGCTGGCGAATATCGTGTGTTCACGATGTCCGGAGAAGAATCCCGCCGAATTCGAGTGGAGGCGGATGCGACAACACCACGCCTGGACATTCACGTCGATCCACCAATCGGCACGCCGCCGATGGTTGCCAGAAAAACCGTGGTCACTGCCGGGCGTGGAAACAGGAGGGAGCTCCTGCACCACTTTGGCCCGATTGACGGCATTCCAGACGGACTATTTCGGGGAGTGTCACAAACGAGTGATGGTGCCCTCTGGATCGCTTCCGAACGGGTTGGACTTCTGCGATTCGACCGAAAGTCGTTTACTTACTTTAACGCACCGACAGACCAGTCGCCCCTATTGATCAAATCCGTGACAACGGATCATCGCGACAATCTGTGGGTAACGGCAGATCAGGGCGATCGTGAAGGGAAACTGCTTCGATTCGACGGAGAGTCGTTTGTTCAACTTTCCCCAAAACACGGCCTAAAGCAGAAAAAACAACAGGTACTCACTGACAGAGACACCGGACACTGGGTACGGGACCACGAATGCATATATCGATATGACGAAGGATTGTTTACGAAAATCTTTGAAAGAAAAGATGGGCATCCGATGCTGTCGATGGTAGTCGAGTCGGCGTCGCGGCTGTGGGTGGGGACGGCGACTGGAATTATTCGACTGGATGCACCCGATGATACCGGATCGACAGAACTTTGGCATGAGACGCATTTCGACGCTGACGATGGCCTGCCGGGCGAGGGATCTGTTGAATCACATGCTCTGCTGATCGACTCGTCCAGGCAACTTTGGATTGGCACAGATCAAGGCCTGTTTCGATACAATGGCGATTCATTTGAGCGTCTGACCGACGGCCTGGGTGAAGTCCCGGTGCTCGCACTTGCCGAATCCGATGACGGAACTCTCTGGGTAGGGACGGACGACGATCTGGTCGAGTTCAGTGACGGCAAGTTTACTTACATCGCGAAAACGGGACCGGTCAACGATCTGTTCGTGGATCGCGAACAGAACGTCTGGATCTCCGGGCGCGATCTTCTTCGGTACGATCGCCGACCGATGACACCACAGAATCGCACGGGATCGCAATTGCACGAAACTCGAAAGTTGTTGCAGACGCGCGACGGGGCGCTGTGGGTGGGAACAAAACAGGACGTAGTGCATTTCAAGAACGATATCGCCACTCACTACTCAGAAGGCGACGGCTTCATCGGTGGAAACGTCACCAGCTTGTTTGAGGACTCCCGCGGCGGCGTCTGGATTGGTACAAATCGAGGTGTCAGTCACTTTGATGGTCAGCGATTCGCTTCGTCAACGTTCCATGACGACCCTGGCATTCCAATCGTAAATGCGATTGCCGAAGACACCAATGGTGACATTTGGCTGGGCATGCCAGGTGGAGTCGCGATATACGATCAGGAGCCCATGCGTGAGCACGACGGTCAGGACATACCGGACACCGACACCACGACGTTGACAGGCCATATTTCCAGTCTGTCCACGATGGACGGGTTGCCGAGCAATGAGGTCAATGCACTGCTGGGCGTTGCCGATGGGGCAGTTTGGGTGGCAACGCAGCTCGGCGTGTGCCGCTTGCGAGACGACGACGTTGAGCAGTTTAGCGTGCCCAAAAAAATCGTCTGTTTCCTGAAGGACGACTCCGGCGGTCTGTGGGCCGGTGGCGACGGACTCTATCATTTCGATGGAACGCGGTGGAAGCAGATCTCCATCGATGGCAAGGCCCTGGTCACCGGCCTGACCCAGGACCCGACAGGCCGCCTATGGATGGCAACAGATATGGGCCTGAAAGTCTATGACGGGTTTGCGGTACAAACACTCCTGCATTTTGATGGTGAGAACGGGTGGTGTTCAGACGTCTCCTGGGACAATCGCAATCACTGTGTTCACCTCACGAGCGGTCTATTAAAGACCTACCACCCACGAGCCACACCTTCCCCCATCGCCATCACACACGTTTCAGCAGACAAACAATACGAATCGATCGGCGATGTCCGCTTTGGGTCATCCCAACCATTCCTCCGATTTGCGTTCCACGGAACCAGCTTCAAAACACGTGCCGACGCAATGCTCTACCGATACCGCCTGCGTGGTTTCAACGACGAGTGGAAACTGACTAAGAATACTCAGGCGACCTACGGCCGATTGCCGCCCGGCGATTACACCTTCGAAGTCACGGCAATCGATCGCGACCTGTCCCATTCGGAATCGCCTGCCATTGTTCAAGTCCATGTGGACCGCGAATATCGTCAGGCGGCGATGTGGTTCGGCCTGGTCTGCGGGGTCATCACCTCGGTGTTCCTTGCGATGACCGTGATCAAACGAAACCGAGGCATCCGTCAACTGAATGTGGAATTGGACCAACGCGTCAAAGATCGAACGTCCAAACTCGAAACGGAAACCGCGGAAAACAAAAAACGGCATGAGCAACTGCTGCAAACGCAGAAACTGGATGCCGTGGGCACCATGGCATCCGGGATCGCTCACGACTTTAACAATTCGCTGGCAGCAATTATGGGCTTCGCCGAACTTGCCAAGGCAAACCCGTCCGGTTCCGATGAGTTCATCGAATATATCCTGACGGCGTCCAGAAATGCGGCTGGCACCGCCAAAAGCCTGTTGACGTTCAGCCAGAATTCAACCGAAGAAAAAGTCCCGCAGGACATCATCCGGCTGGTGCGGGACAGCAGTGACTTTCTAAGAAAGATACTGCCAACATCGATCAAGCTTTCCAGTGCTTTGCAGGACAGCACGACGACATGGTGTTCCATCGACACCGTCCAGATCCAGCAGGTGTTGCTGAACATTGCCATGAATGCACGGGATGCGTTGCCCGACGGCGGCGAAATCTCGATCTCGGCGGACGAACACCCGACTCGGAAGGACTTCGTCCGTCTGGCAATCGCCGACAACGGGACGGGCATGCCTGACGAGGTTCTGAAGCGAATCTTCGACCCGTTTTTCATGACGAAATCGCGAGGCCAGGGAACAGGACTGGGGATGGCAATTGTGCATGGCATTGTCGAGGACCATGGGGGAACGATTGAAATCGAATCGTCTGCCGGAACGGGCACGACCGTCTCGATTGTGCTGCCACGCTGTCATCCTGTGGAATCAGAATCAGAGCCGGTCGAGCCACCCGAACCGGTCGTTGAAGGCCGGGGAGAAACAATCCTGGTCGCCGAGGACAATCCGGAGGTTCAGGCGATGATCGAGACTCAGCTACGGTCCGCTGGTTTTGACGTCCTGACCGCCGACGATGGGCAACAGGCACTCAACCTGCTGCGAACGCACGCAGCGAAAGTTCGGCTGGCCCTGCTGGATATTGATCTTCCCGAAATAGACGGACTGACGTGCCTGAAGCAAATCGCCCTGCAGTACCCTCGTGTATCGGCGATTATGATGAGCGGATTATCGTCGGTTGAGCCAACGCAACTGGATACGCCATTCCTGCGAAAGCCGTTCGACAGAAAGCAGCTGTTGTCGATGATCAACGGCGCTTTGCCGACCGGCACAGCGACACAGGCAAACGGTGTCCTTGTCGTTGACGACAACGATATCGTCAGAAGGACGACCGAAGCGCTTCTCACCAGCTACGACTTCGACGTCTACCTGGCCAACAGCGGCGCTGAAGCAGTATCCCAACTGCGGGAGAACCTGGATCTGATTAGTACAGTTTGGCTCGACTGGAATATGCCGCAATCGGATCCGACGTCGATTCTAAAGGAGCTTCGTCGCATCTCCCCGACCGTCCGTGTGCTTGTTGTCAGCGGAGACCTTTCGCTGCATGCACACGACATCCAGGCCAAAGGATTCTCTCGGCTGCTGCGAAAGCCGTTTTCCTGCGAAGAACTGGTTGAAGCCGTCACCTAAGTTCCACAACCGAAAGCATTAAATTGATGAGTCGTCTGAAGATCAGTGTCGTATGCTGCGACAATACTCCGGAAAAACTGTCGCAGATCGTTGAGACCGAAGTGGATTCCGCGTTACTGGACGAGCTTGTTCTGGCAACCACCGAACAACAGTTGACGGCCGGTGAAGCAAAAGGGCTGCACAACGCCGCTCATCATGAGCAGCATGGCCCTGTGACGTATCTGCAGGAAGTCCATGAAGGTGGGTTCTCCATCTTCGTCGGAAATCCCGACAGTTTGCAGGAAACGTTTATCGGTGCCGGTTGTCACGTTGCATTCATCGATGACCAGGGGCCCGGCCACGGTTCCAAAGTGGGACCGGATGGCGTGCGACGGACCTTGCGTGTGCTAAAAGGCCACCTGGAACTGCCGGATTAGTGGCCGGAAAAGGGGGGCAGAAAGTAGACGGACCGAGCGAAGCGCTGTTCCGGCATCGTTAGCCCGCTTCTGTGATCATCTCATTGCCGGAGCGGCGTCGCTGAGGCTCCTGGATCCGGCCTGCTTTATTGAGCAACTTGAGACGATGGCTCATGGGCATGCCGGTTTCTCAGCCCGGAACGCGTCGTTCACGGCCACCTGTCAGCGTAGACGCTCTTGTCGATCGTGCTTCAAAGTACTACCTGACGTTGATCATTGCAGAGCCTGCTTGAGCATTTGCTGGACGGCTCGTCCAGTAATCGTCTCTTTTTGCAGCAGTTCCTGAGAAACCATGCGAATTGCTGTCGCATGCGCTGCAGCACCAAGAATGTGTTCCGTTTTGTCCAGCAGGCGGCGCGTCAGTCGGTCAACGTTGCGACCGCTTTGTGCCCGATTCGCCAGCAGCCGCTTGACGGCTCTCAGGTCCTGAGCAGCTCCGGCCTCGCAAAACCGGCCGGTCACGTGACTCTCCGCGACCATGCCTGCCAACAGTATCAGCACGTCGTCTTCCAACGCGTCTTTCGAAGCTTTGAACCGTCCTTTCTGAATCCTGCACGCGCCCAATCGAAAGCCACCGGTCTGCAATTGCGCGGGCGAGATTGTGACCTTTTCGATTGAGCGTCCCAGGATCAACGCCATGACAGCGTGACCCGCTTCGTGATACGCTGTGGCCGTCAATTTCGTGGAGTTCGATTCAGACGGCTCGCTGGCAGACAGTTCGGGCCTTTGATCGTCGTTCTTCATGATCGGCAAGCACTTTATGGAAACCGGTGTTGACCATGTGATCCGTTGTCAGACGTGAGTGGGCGGTCAGTATTGAAAGGCGGAATGATAGGAGCGTCTCGAGACACCGGAAACCTCAACCGTGGTGTGTCAGGCCGATTCCGACTTAGCATTCAACCTTTGCTGGTGCCCCGCAGTGGATCTTCCCCAACCAGGAGTGAGCATTTCCTCGTATTCTGCGGTCGCGCTGCATTTGGCGTTTGGACACAGGCTGCTAAAGTGTCCTCAATTCCCTGCTGCACCGAATCAAGACTGTCGGCGGCGTATCGTCTACCGCGTCTGGCGGAGTTCGCCCGCAACGCTGAGGCTGGAAGTCCCACGCACGTTTGTGGAATCTGATCGTCCCATTTTGTCCAAGGATCTTTATTGATGGCCACAAAGCGCCAGTTCTGGCTGTTTAAATCGGAACCCAACGTCTATTCCATTCAGGATCTTGCTGCTGAAAAAGGGAAACGCACAACGTGGGAAGGAGTGCGCAACTATCAGGTACGCAACATGCTGCGGGACGACATAAAAAAGGGTGATGGCGTGCTGTTTTATCACAGTCGCATCCAGCCCATGGCGATTGCCGGAACAGCGGAAGTTGTAAAAGAGGGTTATCCGGATCACTTTGCGTTTGATCAGACCCACAAATACTACGACGCCAAGTGTGATCCCGAGAATCCTCGGTGGTACATGGTCGACGTGAAACTGACGCAGATCTTCGGGACCCCGGTCACCCGCGAAGAACTGAAGCTGGACAAAGTGACGGCGGGAATGACGGTCATGAGCAAAGGCAGTCGCCTGTCGATTACGCCGGTAACAGAAACCGAATTTAATGCCGTTCACAAACTGGCGGGCGTTAAGCCGAAGTGACCGGACGGTCGTTCGGAGAGAAGGAAATCTGTGATGAGTCGCATTCTATTTCTCCTGATGGCAACTTGTTCCGCAGTATCGATTGCCGGTGAACCATGGGCACTGCATACGGTGGACAACGCATCACGCGGTGCCGATGGCGTACGACTGGCGGACGTCGACAAAGACGGTCGCCTGGATATCGTCACGGGCTGGGAAGAAGGCGGGAAGATTCGTATCTGCTTTCAGCCCGAACCATCTGCAGTTCGTAAACCCTGGCCATCTATTCAGGTCGGCAACGTAAAGTCGCCGGAAGACGCGGTCTTTGCAGATGTCAACGGCGATGGCTGGCTGGACGTCGTGAGCAGCTGTGAGGGCAAACAGCAGGCCGTTTTCTTCCATTTGAATCCGGCCGTTGCCAATGGCGCTGCTTCGGGCGAACGAGTACGAAAATCGGCCGCATGGACAACAAAACCGGTCCCCGCGTCGGTCGATTATACACGTTGGATGTTTTGCGAACCGCTGGACAGCAGGACACTGATCTTCGGAAGCAAAGAACCCAACGCCACGATCACTCTGTGGGATCTGTCAGCGGCGGATGATGAGGTTGAATTTCTGGACCTTCGAAAATCCGGCTGGATCATGTCGTTGCGTCGCTTTGATGTTGATAACGACGGCGATGACGACATCGTCTATTCCGATCGAAAAGGTCCGTTCCGCAGCATCGGCTGGCTGGAGAATCAATCAGATTCCCAACACCGAGCGTGGCAGGACCATCTGATTGGCGGCAAAGACCTTGAGGTCATGTTTCTGGACATCACCGAAGTTGACGACAGATTGACGATCGCCTGCAACACTCGCAACGGCTACGCGCTGCTGCTGACGCCGGGAACAGACGTCACACAGCCGTGGAACGCCACAAGGATTGCTCACCCCGATGGTGTCGGGGGCGGCAAGGGCATCGCTCTGGGTGACGTCAATCTGGACGGTCACACCGATCTGGCCTGCACGTGCGAACATGCCGAGGGAAAAGTCGGCGTCTACTGGCTGTCCGGTGGATCGCTAAGTGTCACGAAAGACGATGAGCCGCAGCGTTGGACATTCAACGACATCAGCGGCAGGACCACAGGCATCAAGTTTGACCGCATCGAATTGCTGGACCTGGATCAGGACGGAGATCTGGATCTGCTGACGTGTGAAGAACGAGATAACCTAGGCGTCATCTGGTACGAAAATCCTGCCAACTGAGGCAGTGCCGGAAAACGGCAGAGCCCCGGTCTTTTGAAAAGACCGGGGCTCTTGCGATTTTGTCTTCCCGTTACTTTTTCGGGCGGCGAGCGTCGAGCCATTCCTGCTGCGGCAACGCCGAAGCGTTGTGCTTCGCCCATTCAGGAGTTTCAAACCACCTGAGACTGCTGATTCTGGGATAGGTTTCCCATACGTCTCCACCGTCCAGCACACGAGCATCGTTGGTGTTCGTGAGTTCCTTCATCAGTTGCTGATTGAGCTGCTGTTTCACGGCAGCCAATTTCGGATCATCAGCCAGATTGTGCAGGCAGGCCGAGTCGGCTTTGATGTCGAATAGTTCTTCGGTCGGACGTTTGTCGACGGACCATCCGAGATATTTGCCAAAGTCGGCGTCGTCTCGATTTTTGATCAAAAAGGTCAGAGAAGGACACGCGTCGATGTCGTGATAACCGCCGTGCTCTGCACCGGGCCGGGATGATTTCAGGCTGCCGTCATCGTTGTATACCGGCTTGCCATATTTCTGCGGTGTTCCGGCCGGCCAACGTTCCGACTTGAAGTTGTAGATGTACAGATAGTCATGAGTACGAATTGCTCGCTGAGGATACCCGAACGTATTGAACCGTGACGACGAATGACGTTCGCGACCGACGTACACGGCGTCACGAGTTGGATCGGCAGTTCCGGACTTATCCGACTTCAGATCAGCAACCAGACTTTTGCCGACAACGGGGAACTCCGTTGGTGAGTCCACGCCGGCCGCTTCGTAAATCGTGGCTGTCAGGTCCACAAAGCCCACCAGATCATTCAGCTTCCGACCACCCGGTACCTTGTCCTTCCAGCAAACTGCCAGCGGCATGTGAAACCCGTATTCGTAGCAGTTCGCCTTTGCACGCGGAAACGGCATACCGTTGTCGCTGGTGATGATCACCAAAGTGTTGTCCAGTTCGCCGGCCTCCGCAAGTATCTTCAGCATCTGATCACAGTCGTCGTCAAAGCGTTCGACTTCAAAAGCGTAATCCAGCAGGTCGCTGCGGATTTCAGGATGGTCCGGCAGGAACTTAGGCACTTCGGCCTGATCCAGCGTCTTGCCTTTTGCGAGTCCAGAACCCTTTTTATAGCTGCGATGCGCGTCTGAACTGCCGAACCAGAAACAGAAGGGCTGGTCCTGTGGTCGTTCGCTCATGAACTTTTTGAATCCGCCGACGTAGCCGCTCTTCCTTGCGCCGTATGCCTTACCGGCGGGATTGACTTCGCGTCCGTTGTGCTTGAAGTCACCTGGTGCCCACGCTTTGCCCGTGGCACCGACGAAGTACCCGGATTCCTGCAGTGCTTCGGGAAACGTTTGATACTTCTTCTGGAAGTAACTGGCGTGAGTACCTGCCTCCTCAATCATCCAGATATGACGTCCCGTCAGAAAGGCGGCGCGTGACGGACTGCATCCGGGAGCCGGACAGAACGCATTGCTGAACAGCACACCATCTGCAGCCACACGATCAAAGGCTGGCGTATTGACCATTTTCGAACCATGCGCCGAGGCGTGTGGGAACGAAACGTCATCGCTGATGGCAATAAAAATGTTAGGACGGTCAGCTGCCGAACAATTGATCGTGACGAACAGGACGAAGAACGGAACGAGTGATAAGAGTTTCATAGGTGCAATCAGTGCAATAGTGACGATGCTGGACGTGTTGAGTAGCCTGAAAACAAGTGCCGGACCGTTACGAGGCTGCGATCAAACCACCCGATTTGCGCCGCGGACGACGACATTTCATTGCTGACGGTCCGCTGCGGAAATACTATGACGTGCCCCCACGGTGTTCGCAACCGGCTGGCCACACCGGGCTCAAATAATCACGTTGCGTGAATTTTTGGCTTTGTGTTCGACGAACTCGACCGAATATGCGATGCTCCGCGGGATCGCTGATCACCTTAACCCGCCGACGTTTGAGTTTACGACCGTCGGCCGCAACATCACAAAAAGCAGCACGAATGTCATTGCAGGACAAGGTGGTTATCATCACTGGAGCTTCGGCCGGAATTGGCCGAGACCTCGCGAAACGCCTTGCGCAGGAAAAAGCCAGACTCGTGCTGGCCGCCCGTTCAGAAGACAAGCTGCAGCAGCTGAGCACAGAACTCAGCGAAGGCGGAACCGATGTACTTGTTGTGCGGACGGACGTGTCGGACCCCAACGACCTGGACGCTCTGGTGGAACAGACCATCGAACGATTTCAGCGCATCGACGTGTTGATCAACAATGCCGGCGTGGAGTGTTTCCGTCATTTCGAAAACGTCGAAATGGATGAGATCCTGCAGACCATCGAAACGAATCTGACCGGTGCCATCGTGCTGACTCGGTTAGTCGTGCCTCATATGCTGCAGCAAAGTTCCGGAGCGATTATCAACATGGCGTCGACGGCGGGCAAACACTGTCCTCCGTTTGGCAGCGTCTACGGTGCAACAAAGGCGGGCTTGATTGGGTTCACTCAAGGGCTTCGCGGCGAATATCTCGACCGCGGCATCACGGCCACGGCCATCTGCCCGGGCTTCACAAAGAACGGTGGAATCTACGATCGTATTGTTCAGGCGACAGGAAAGAAAACATCACGCGCTCAGGGTGGCACATCCACCAAAGCTGTCGCAAACGCCGTGCTGAAAGCTATTCGAACAGGGCCTCCGGAACTCATCGTCAACTGGCCACCAATTCGTCCGGCCATCGTGCTGCGTGAGATTTTCCCGCGGCTCGGCGAAATGTTAACGACGGCAGTTTCGAAGCGGTTTCTGCGAAAAGCGGCAGAAATGTCCGCACATGAACAGGACGTCACGTCCACCGGAGATCCGGATCAGCCTACGGTCTGACAAATGTCACCTTGACCGTGACCAGATCTCGCCCATCGTTGGCAATCAGCTGCACGACGCCATCGGCAACACCTTTTGCAGGCAGCGCCGATAGTTTGACGATGACTTCGAGTGTCTGTTCCTGGTCGCTGAACGGACGGGGATCACCGTAGGTGACCTGCAGTTCCGATGGCCACGCCGAGGCATGAGAAATCTGCCACGTAGACGGCATCACCAGGTCAAACTTCGTCGCTCGTCGTGTCCCCGGATGGTCGCTGGCCAGCAGTCTCAGTTGCGATGGACTTGTGATAGGAGCTTCGCCCGGCGGGAAAGCCGGACCATTGACCAGCATCGGTATTGTCACCACAGGAAAATCCACGTCATCAGTCGTTGCCGCGACAAGAACATGATGACGGCCGCGGGGAATACCGCCCGCGACTTCTCCCCGCAACTCAGCCTTTGAGCCGGGTGTTGCTTCCTGATGTGACACCTGCACCACCCCCGAAGAAGTGTCGGCACTGATTTCTGCGGTAACGAAGGGGGCTGTGGATTCGACAGACGTGACTCGCAGTGGCGCGTCGCGAAAGTCACTGATGGCAACTTTAAACGGCAGCGGCTTTGCACTTCGCTGCGACAGGTACAGCGCCTTCGGCTGGACGACGACCATTTTTTCCGGAAAGGCCGCTTTGATCGTCAGCGTCGTCTGACGCGGTTCCGTATCTGTGTAGTTAACTGTCAACGTGTACTCGTGCTGGCCCGGCGACTGATTGACCATCTGAATGGGAACAGTCAGCCACGCCATTTCTCCGGGCGCCACGGTTTTGTGCGACAGACGTGGTCGCATGCACCCGCAACTGGTTGTGATATCGCCGATCGTAACCGGCACATCGCCCTGGTTCACAAAAGGGAATTCGGATTCCAGCACCGCTGCCAGTTCCACAGGTTCCTCACCATGATGGTACATGTAGGTGGCGAACAGCAGCGATGGTCGCGATTTCGTGACCATCAGAGCGGGCTGATCGGAAGGCGACATGGCAAACAGCCAGGCACCAAGACAGGGCAACAGGCCAATGCAGACAACAGCGGCAGTGCGCCACGGCGACGCTTCTGGAGGATCGGATCGGTCTGTGTTGTCGTCGGCGTTGCGTGTCACGGGCATTCACTTCCATGGAATCGGCCAGTTGGCAGAGAGACCGCGAACCATACCGCACACGAAAATCTGCGCGAACGGCAATTCGGGGTCTGGAAAACGGGGTCAGGTCTAAGAACAGGGGTTGTTCCGTAGCCGAACTCGCCAGAGTTTGGAGGTTTTTCTCTTTGTCGTCCAAAGTCTGGCGACTTCGGCTACCCCAGGATCAAGACTTGACGAAGCATCAGGCCTCAAATTCGCCGGGAAGCCGGGCCGAAATCGATCGACGATCCTTGAGCGTAGGATGGTCAAACTGCAGCATTTCAGCATGCAACGCGACCCGGCCACCGGTTCGGACAGTCGATCCGTACTTGGTGTCGCCGACGATGGACAGACCGCGTGAGGAAAGCTGCACTCGGATCTGGTGACTGCGACCGGTCACCGGTTCAACTTCCAGATGCAGTCGGCCGTGTTGCCGCGTGACCACGCGGTATCGCAAAACGCTCTTTTGAGCTCCCGGCGTGTCCTCGGAAACGCACGAAACAACGTTCTGCTGGCGATCCTTCAGCAGCCAATCGGTGAATTCGCCTTCCGACTGTTCGACGGTGCCATCAACAACGGCGCGGTAAACTTTGTGGACGGTACCTCGACGAAACTGATCAGACAGCCGAGCCGCCGCCTTGCTGGTGCGAGCGAACAGCAGCACTCCGGATACCGGACGGTCCAGTCGATGAACGACGCCGACAAAGACATTGCCCGGCTTGTTGTATTTGACCCGCAGATATTCTCGAGCGATGTCGACCATCGTGACGTCGCCGGTCTGATCACCCATCGTCAGTACACCGGCGGGCTTACAGACCGCCAGCAGGTGATTGTCTTCGTACAACACTTCGGGCACAGGAATCGTCATGCTGAGTCTCCCACGAACTCTGTTTCCTGATCACCCTGATGTCCTGTCAGGGCCTTAATCAACATGGTGGCGTAGCAGCCTCGCGGAAGCGTGAACGACAGCTGCATTTTTCGTCGGCCCTGATACCGTTCGTCGACTGCGTCCGCCAGTTGCAGATCCGATGGCACAACCATCGTCTGGCGAAGTCCACGTGAAAACCAGCGATCACGCGGAAAGGACAACTTCATTTGATCCAGCGTCATTCCGTAATGAGAAAGTGCCTCATTGCACAGGTTCCGCATGTCATCATCCAGTCCCTTGCAGCGAGCCGAGGGAAGTGGCAATTCCGTCCGGCGACTGACGTCCGCATCGTTGACGACAGGAAACGGCAACATGCAATCACCGACTTCCACACTGAAGCTGTGATCGTCGGTCGACAACAGGTTTTCGGTGTGGATCACGTGCGCCAACATCCGGTTCCAGACGGCACTTTGAAAAGCGGACAGGTACAGGCCTCGCAGCTTTTCGTTCAGCAGAGCAAACGCCTTGCGAAACCGGGTTGGGTGATCGACCAGATAAGTCACAATACTGCGGCGGTGAGAACGATCCAACTGTTGCTTGCACTGGTCCCATGTGCCCCACAGATCACGCAGAATCTTTTTCTGCGCACGTTCGGCGCCGTTGTCGTGGCGATTGTGTTCTGCCAGAGCCAGCCAGAGGGCTCGTTCGTAGTCCTTTTGGCACCACCTGGCGGCAATAAATTCCTTTGATGCGCCCATGGACCCGAAACGCTGTTCGTCAAAGTAATTGGGAAATCCGGTTGCCTGCACGGCCGCGCTGCGAGCCTGAACACGTCGGCAATCAGATTCAGACAATGAACGCGCGACGATGTCAAATCGGTTGCCAACGATATCCGCAGCACCGAATGGTGATTCCGTCTGCCCGAGATATGTGAGGCTGAATAATTCGTGAGTGAAGTCAGAACGAGGCCCGTTGCGAATCGTCACGAACTGCGTCGTGAAAGCGTGTCGGTCCTTCAGTCCGCCGTGACTCAGACCTCTGGGGGCCAGGTTCCATGATCGTTGCAGCATCTGCAGGGCTTCCAGCGTTCCAATGGACGTCTTCTGCAGCTGATACAGGCCAAAGGCGCCGCCGGCCGGCTGACGATCTGAGACTTCGGTGACCACAAAGTCATCCGGCACGCACTTCAACTTCATCACAGGTTTTCCAGCAGACATCCCTCCGCTATTTCGCGGGAGAGAAGACTATCGCGTTGGTTGGAGTGTTCTTCATTTTGTGCGACATGATTTGTCGGCATTTTCAGCGCCCACGCGAGTGGGCCAGCAATTCCCGAGCGTCAGCTCGAAGAAACCATCGCAGACGGTCTACTGGGGATTGCGACCATACCGCATTACGGTATGAATTCCGACTGCTGATACAGTGCGTCAATGTCGATGCCAGCAGTGGCTAGCGCGAGTTTCAGCTTTTCCTCAGCAGACGGACGTGCACTTTCACGCTGCAGAATACGGACTCGTATGCCGTTGGAATCACCCTCTGCCTGTCGAGCCAGTTCCACCAGTCGTTCAATCTCCGCCGGACGGTAGATGATCGCATCATCGTCCGGGATCTCCATCAAATATTCGTGCTCGTCAATCAGGATCGACAGAACCTGATCAGACAGAGCTTTCTGTTCGTCCGCGGTCAACCCACCGTCGGCCAAGTCAGCGTCTGTGGAATTTTCAGCAGCGTCCGCACTGGATTCGGTGGTGACCATGCTGAGCGATGGGTTTGACGAATCGCCCTCGCCCGTTCCCGATCCCGCCCCCTGGAAAAACATCAACGCCAGCAACGCGGCCACCACGATGACGCCGCCGGCAGCCGCTCGCGCCGTGTTTTTGATGACTCGGGGTCGTTTGGAAATCATATCGATGCCTTCATTCTGCTGAATCAGATCTCCGACTGAACAACGGCCCGGCAGGTCGGTATCCCATCAGCGAAAAATCAAACCAGCGAGTGTTCCCGGCGTCCCGTCTGAGTTTCTCGATCAGTAAAGGCATGCCGTCAACAGCTCGCCGACGCTGGCCAGCCTGCGTGTCACCGTGCGTCAACAGGATGATGACAAGTGGCTTCGGTTCCGTAAATGCTTTACTGACCTCAAACGCCCGGGAAACGAATTCTTCGACCGTGCCAAAGGACAGCATCTGCGACTGTTCACCGTCAGAGAACAACCCCTGTCCGTTATCACGCAGGTGCAGTTCCCACACGGAAACGTGTTTCTGCATTTCGTCGTACCGCAGGATGAAACGCAGCATTTCCGCTCCCCGCGTGGGCAGCAGCTGTTCAATACGTTTGACCGCGTCTTCCAGGTTTTGACCGTCTGTGACGTTTCCGTTCGTCTGCAGGCGAAGAATCTCTTCCATCAACGTGCCCGGCAGATTGAAAGCCTTCGCCAGGGCAGACCCGGCCTGCAAATGCTGTTTCAGAATGCTCTCGTAGTGTTCACTGTAACGTTCGCGCAGGGCCGATACGTCACCGCTTTCAGTGGCGTGCTGTCGTTCAAGTTCGTCCCGGCGAGCGTTGTACTGTTCGGCCAGTTCTGCTTTCTGCTGTTCCACTTCCGTCTGAGCTGACTCGGCCTTCTGCTGGACTTCCATGTACTGAGCGAAAATGACGATCAGCAGCAGATCCAGCAGTGGAGTCAGCTGGAACGTCATGCGGCGACTTTTTTTCATGACGACTGCTCCACAGGTGTCATGGGAACTGCGGTCGAAAGAGCCGATGCGCTGGCCACCGACGGTGCACCGTTTGGCGCGGCCGACAGCGCCAATTCGCGTTTCGCCTTGGCCACCATGTCTCGAACATGCAGCCGACTTTGCGTCAGACGTTCAAAGCGTGTTTCCAGCAGACTGTTGACGAACATCAGCACGATCGCAGCGAACAGGCCGCAAAAGGTCGACCAGATGGCGTCGCCAAACCGCGTCACAATATTTGACATCGTCGCAGCCGCGTTGGTCGCGGCGTCTGATCTCTGCAAGGCTGAACCAATTGCCAGAATCGTGCCCAACACGCCAGCCAGCGGATAGGCTTCGATCATCGTGCGGGCGACATTGCCAGCCGTTTCGAATGACAACGAATCCAGGTAGCTGCGCCGCTCATCCAGAATGTGCATTCGTTGCAGGCAGGCGTTGCGGTCTTCCGCTCGGGTGGGATCGTTGACTACATCGTTGATGTCTTCCACGAACGCATCAATCTGGTTGGTCAACGGGGCACTCCGACCCAGCACACTGCGATGCTTAAGTCCGCGAGTAAAATCGTCCAAACATCCGGCGATCGCCGACAGGTCACGTCGATACCACAGCAACAGCACGAAAAAAAAGAACAGATGAAACACGGCGGCAGCAACAATGGTGGTTGCCGTCAGGCTGGAAAGGTACTTCAGCCATGGACCAAGTTCACTAAGTTCAGGTACGGACATGTGTCTGGATCCCAACGCCTTCAATGCGCAAATATCAGTTCTTCAAAGTCTGCCAGGCGACCCCCTGCATACGACCCGACGACCAACGCCAAATACGCTGGATCAGATCAACATGCGTGAACAAAGCGTACGTTTTGTGCCATGATTGCGTCCAGAGCCATTCTCACGACCGTGGAGACGCAGGAATTACAACGATTCACCTGCGTTTACAGCGTTTCACGCTGACTTGTGGCCGCGAAGAACGCGTTTCAATTACAGTTTTGTTGCTCCCACGAGCCAGAACGGTTCACGACAATAAGTAAACTGCTCTAAAGGCCGCACGTGCAGCCGGACCGAAGCAACACTGTACCGGGACGGGGCCAGTCGAGCACTGGCGAGCCGAACAAATTTCGACCTCAAAGACATCCGATCACTTTCCTTCCAGCTCATAATCGCTCCTTTTCCTGGAAGCTATTCAAAAAGTGTTACCTATGTCCCCGGTCTGTACAACAGGTCATGGCCTACGTTGACTGAGATGTCAGCGTTGCCGGGGTTTCCACTGGAACGCGTTCAGATCGATTCGTCCGCCATCGTTCAGCTCCACGCCTTCGCTTTCCAGAAGACATCGCTGAAGCCCTTCCGATGTGGAATTGTTTCTGTCGCTGATGCGTCCCTGAGAATTCACAACTCGGTGCCACGGCACGTGCGAATCTGCGGGCAATGACTTCAACACTGAACCGACCTGCCGGGAATTCCGGGGACGGTCGGCCAGCGCAGCAATCTGACCATACGTGGCGACGCGACCACGCGGGATCTTCCTGACCCATGACGTGATTTTTCGAGTGGCAGGGTTGTCGGCCATTATTTTTGTGCAAAGACGTTTGCAGCAGCGTCGCCGCCGGACTGCAGATAGGCGATCAGCATCAGGCACGCGGTTCCAGCACGCCGCGGCGTTAAGGAGACGGACGAAAGAAAGTCTCACCCAATCACGAAGATTTCTTCGGCGCGTCGCCGGCCGTCGGTGGCCCGCGTCGCCCTCGACGACCCTTCCCCTTCGATTTCTTACGAGACTTGCCGCCGCCATTATTGCGAGCGTTTCCATCGACATCAGGTTTTGATGGGGAAGTCCGAGGCCCGCCTTTTCGGCGGCGGCGACGGTTTCTGCTGCTGGGTCGCGCTGTATCGTCGTCAGAGTCTGTTGCCGTGTCTGATTCCGGTAGTGGTTCGGGCGTGCGACCGTCCTCCAGCAGCTTGAATCCAATCAACCGCTCTATCTTCTGCAGTCGAATTGCCTCATCCGGACTGCAGAAGGTAATCGCAATGCCGTTCGCTCCGGCACGACCGGTGCGGCCAATGCGATGCACATAGACTTCTGCCTCAACTGGCAATTCAAAGTTGATGATGTGCGTAATGCCCTCAACATCAATGCCACGAGCCGCCAGATCTGTCGCCACAAGAACCTGGACTTTGTCAGCGCGAAACGCATCCAGCGCCTGCTGGCGAGCGTTTTGTGATTTGTTGCCATGAATCGCAACTGCATCAATGTCGTCCCGCCGCAGATATTCGGCCACGTAGTCGGCACCGCGTTTGGTTCGGGTGAAAACAATGGCCTGACCAACATCGCCCGCCTTAAGCAGCTGGCTGAGCAACGGCTTTTTCTGACGGTACTCAGCAAAAATCACTCGTTGATCAATAAGATCAACGTTGGTGTGTTCGGCATCAACCTTCACCATGACCGGTTGATACAGCAGTTTCTCGGCCAGGTCCTTGATGCTGTCGGGCATCGTTGCCGAAAAGAACATCGACTGCCTGCGAACCGGAAGTGATTTGATGATTCGTTTCAGGTCCGGCAGAAACCCCATGTCCAGCATGCGATCCGCTTCGTCCAGCACGAAAATCTGTAGCCGATTGAGATAGATGTGCTCCTGACTCATCAGATCCATCAGCCGTCCCGGCGTGGCAATCACGATATGCACGCCTTCTTCGACGGCCTTCACCTGCCGCCCCTGTCCCACGCCTCCGTAAATCAACACGTGCGACACATCCACGTGACGACCGTAGGCATCGCAGCTGTCTCCGATTTGAATGGCGAGTTCCCGAGTGGGTGCCAGAATCAGAGCCAGCGGACGATTGGCCACCGTTTTGAATCCGTTATCCGCCAGATGGTTCAGAATCGGCAGCACAAAGGCAGCGGTCTTGCCGGTTCCTGTCTGAGCACAGCCCAGCACGTCCTGCCCTTCCAATGCCACCGGCAGGGTTTGCTCCTGAATAGGCGTCGGAAGTTCGTAGCCTTCGTCCTGAATCGCCTGTTGCAGCGGGGCGATCAGGTTGAATTGTTGAAAATCTGACACGGAATGATTCTGGATCTGGCGGCGGTGGAGAGTCGCGAAACGGTCCGAGAGCGGGCACGTGAGTCAACGATGCCCTGAAAACGATCATCCCGGCATTTGGCCCGGCAGCGATTGTGGGGTATAATGACGCGGTGTCTGCAAAAGTCCACTCGTAACCGACACATCTTCGGTGCTTGGCGCGAGCGGCAAGTGCATTGTCAGTGATTGAATGAGGGGTTGTGTGCCACTGGCTCTGCCAGTGTTTTCGCGAGCCTCACGTCACTGGCAAAGCCTGTGGCACCCATCAGTGCCGACCCGATGCTGCCTTCTCGGATAAGACATTCGGGCCGCTGAAGAGTGGTGTGACACAGCAGACCGGCACAAAACACGCACAACAGTCGACATCGCAAATACGCGGCAACACAACAAGGCAACGACAACAAGGCAACGACAAATGCAATCTTCAAACCCCGCCCTGAGGGGCAGCGTCTTCCAGAACTTTGAGTCCTATGGTGACACCAGCACAATGACGGTCACCGGGACGGCGGTCAAGACGTTGATCGCGATCGTGCTGGCACTGCTGACCGCCGGCATGACATGGTTCAAGTTCCAGGAAGCCGGTGGTGTGGCAGCGGGCGGTACCCAGGCGATCATGCCATTGATGATGGGCGGCATGATTGTCGGTTTCATTTTGGCGCTCATCACCATGTTTAAGCCGGTGTGGGCGGCCTACACCACGCCACTCTACGCCTTGGCCGAAGGCTGTTTTCTGGGTGGAATTTCCGCCATTGTACAGTCGCAGTTCCCCACGGTGCCCATCGTGTTTCAGGCCTGCTGCCTGACCTTTGGCACGTTGGCCGTAATGCTGTTTCTTTACCAAAGCGGCATCATCAAGGTCACGGAAAAACTGCGAATGGGGATTTGTGCCGCCACGGGCGCAATCTGTCTGCTGTACGTCGTTTCGTTCGTAATGGGTATGTTTGGCATGCCAATCGGTTTCATTCACAGCGCCGGGCCAATGGGAATCGGCTTCAGCCTGTTCGTCGTTGGTCTCGCAGCTTTCAACCTGCTGCTGGACTTCGACCTGATCGATCGCATGGCCTCCAGCAACGCTCCGAAACATATGGAGTGGTACGGAGCGTTCGCGTTGATGGTGACTCTGGTCTGGCTGTACATCGAAATCCTGCGACTGCTGTTAAAGCTGTATCGCCGCAATTAGATTTGGTGGACAGAATTCAGGACACTCCACAACAGCCGCCA
>JAPYTO010000108.1 GCA_029941865.1 Fuerstiella sp.
CGATATTCCTGCGGACAACGAGTTCTCCAGCGGGTGGCTTTACGGAAGAGCCAACGTTTCCAAAGCAGACTGCCGAAATGCCCTTGTGCGTTTCTATATGCATTCGCCGGGTCGCAATGTCGGGTTGATCGATGCCCGACTATACGGCGTCCATGAAGTCCAGCCTCTCAACCGTGTTACCCTTGAATTTGGCTGGCAGGAACAGGGGAAGGCGAGACTCTTTAAGAAACAGCTCGCTGCAGGAATGACGACCGCGCGCTTTCGTGTCCCGACATTGGACGGCGTCAAAGACAGATTCGTGCGCATCACGGCATCGGACTAGGAACACCTGGATGCTGTGCCTCACAGCAACGGCGTCTTGCTTGATTCGCCGGGGATCTCTCGGACCAGTTGCGGCACTGCGTAGCCTGGCAATCGACTGCGGATCCCATTCACCAGTTCGCGCGCCCGGGCGTCGCTGACTTCGAAGTGCGCGGCTCCCTGCACGCGATCGAGCTGGTGCAGGTAATACGGCATGACGCCGATGTTGATCAGGCGATGGCATAGCGATTCGAGTGCTTCCACAGAATCGTTCACATTCTTCAGCAGGACAGCCTGATTCAGTACCGGGATACCGGCCCGCACAATGGTGCGCAACGCGATTTCGCAGTCTGTGGCGATTTCGTTGCCATGGTTGGCATGAATGACAACGATGGGCTGGCAGCGCAGCCCCGTCAACAGTGCCAGTAGTTCGTCAGTCACGCGCGCCGGCAGCACGACGGGCAGTCTGGTATGGATCCGCAGACGCTCGACGTGGTGAATACTGTCGATGCGACTGCACAGCGCTCGCAGTCGATCATCGCTGAGAATCAGTGGGTCACCGCCGCTGAGAATGACTTCAGTAATTGACTCGTCCTGACGGATCTGCTGCAGTGCTGGCTCCCAGTCTGTCATCCGCCGTGGTTCTTCGTGATACGGATACTCACGTCGAAAACAATACCGACAGTGGACTGCACATGTTCCCGTGGTGATCAGCAGTGCTCGGCCGTGATATTTGTGCAGCATTCCGGCGGCTGCTCGAGCTGAAGAGTCTCCGACCGGGTCTGTCGTGAATCCGGAGACCTGTTGTGCTTCCGCCGCCACAGGGAGAACCTGCAGCAACAACGGGTCATTCCTGTTACCGGCTTCCATCCTCGCCAGAAAGCTGTGCGGTACCAACGTGGGAAATCCCTGCACAGCCGCGGCTGCAGGGACAGCCAGCGATTCTGCAGGCAGGCTCAGTCTGGCCAGCAACTCTTGAGGGTCACGAATTGCCTCCGCCAACTGACGTCGCCACCCCGCACGAACGCCGACCGCTGCCAATGCGTCTATTTTCAGTGATTTTGGCTGTTCCATCGGTGTGGACACGGACGGCCCGGCAGTACCGGCCCGATCGACAGGGAAATTCCCCGCAGGGGTATTCGTCGAATCCTCGGGATCGACCTCATTGGAAGACATCAGGATTCACTCTGCTTGTGGCTTTTGTTATTGTGCGGCCCGCGTATGCGGCTCAAACGCAGGAATTTCCGACAACGGGCCGGGTACTCACGAGAGCAGTTTACTGATTGACGGAAACGGTTCTGGCTCGTGACGGCAGCCGTACTGTTATGAAAGGTCGTCAACGGCGGCCATGAGTCAGCGAAATTCGCTATAACCCCGTTTTATAACACCTCCTGACGAACATTGAGTTGTCTTCAGGGACAGCAACAATATCAGAACCAGAAAATCGCACCAATGGGTACACCGGTTGAGAAGTTGAAGCGGGGCAGCAAGATCCTGATCAACAACGAACCATATGAGTTCATCGAAATCAATTTTGTGAAGCCCGGCAAAGGCCAGGCACTTTATAAGTCAAAACTTCGCAACCTGCTTAAGGGTGGTATCCTCGACCGAACGTATCGGAGTGGTGAAAGCCTGGACGAAGCGGACGTGCACCGCAACGACGGGGCTTATTCGTATCGCGACGGCGAGAGCTTCTATTTTCTGGACAATGAGTCCTTTGAGCAATATGGCCTGCCAGCCGCTGTTATCGGAGAGCAAATGACCTTCCTGATGGAAGGAGCACCTGTGCAATTGCTGTTCTTTAACGGACAATTGATCAGCATGACGCCACCTCAGCATGTGATTATGGAAGTCACATACACCGAGCCGGCCGCCAAAGGCGATACGGCCACCAATGTCTCCAAAGCTGCGACTTTGGAATGTGGGGCCGAGGCCCAGGTGCCCGCATTTATCAAGCAGGGTGACAAAGTCAAAATTGATGTGGAATCCGGTACGTATGTGGAACGGGTAACGTCCTGAAATGGAACTGTGCCCCGAATCGATACGGACCGGCTTATTTAGTCAGAACTTTTGCCAATCGTTTTGAAGGAGTATCACGATGGCTGTTTTTGAGCTGGCGTTGTCTGTGTTTGCAACCGGGTTTGCCGTGTGGTCTGTCCGCTCGATGGTGAATGAAGGTTCCTAGTGCCTCGTCCAGGCCAGATTATGGGGTCGCCGAAGTCGCCAGACTTTGGACAACACAGAGAAAAACCTCCAAACTCTGACGAGTTCGGCTACGGAACAACCCGAGTTCTTAGACTGCACCGAGCCATAGTCAGCCGCCCAGTCGGTTTACTAAGGTTTTGTCCTGCGTACGTTGTGCTACGTCAGCCCTGTATTGATGTGTGCCACTGGTACACAACGTCTCGTATAATTACCGACAACGCACAGGAATCCAACATTTGGCTTAATGAGTCATGTTGGTTGGAAGTTGATTGTGGAAATGCCCGAGCAGCCGTCGTCAGACGCCAATCACAACGGCAAGCTGTACATCGAAACTGTTGGCTGTCAGATGAACATGCTGGACAGCGAACTGGTCGTCGCCGCCCTGCGCAAGGACGGTTACGAGCTGACTGATGATCCAAAGTCGGCCGACACGCTGCTGTTCAATACGTGCAGTGTCCGGGAAAACGCCGAACACAAGATCTACAGCTCACTGGGACGGCTGAAGTACGTCAAAAGAACGAAGCCACAGAAGGTCATCGGCGTGATGGGCTGCATGGCCCAAAAGGATCAGGATCTGATCTTCAAGCGGGCACCTCATGTCGATCTGGTTGTCGGTACAGGGCAGTTGGCTGAGATTCCGCGGCTTATCCAGGAAACACGATCCGCAGCTAAACGAAAGCAGCAGAAGGCCGTCAGTCTTGGTCGGCGTGATGGATCCGTGGCAGCAGTCTCCAGCAGTTTTCAAAGCTACGATCCGCTGCGGGATCCGGAAATGCGTCCCACGCCGTTTCAGGCGTTTGTCCGTATCATGATCGGCTGTGACAAGTTCTGCACTTACTGTGTTGTGCCGACGACCCGTGGACCGGAACAAAGCCGTCCGCCGTCACAGATTCTGAACGAAGTACGAATCCTTGCCGATCAGGGCGTCAAAGAAGTGTGTTTGCTGGGGCAGACTGTCAACAGCTACAAGCACACAGAAGACGGACGACTGAATCGTCTTTCTGACCTGATGTACGGCATCAACGATATCGCCGGCATCGAGCGGATTCGCTTTGTAACCAGTTATCCCAAAGACATGACCGACGATTTGCTGCACGCCGTGCGAGATCTGTCGAAGGCTGTCAAGTATCTGCACGTGCCGCTGCAACACGGTTGCAACGAACAACTCCGCCTGATGAAACGTGGTTACACAGTGGAAGATTATCGCGAAATGATGCACCGCATTGGCGAAATCGTCCCGAACTGCAGCGTCTCCAGCGACTTTATTGTCGGCTTCTGCGGCGAAACAGAAGAAGCTCACCAGCTCAGTATGGCGGCGATCAAAGAGTTTCGTTTTAAGAACAGCTTCATCTTCAAGTACAGCGAACGTGAGGGCACAAAAGCTGCCACGATGCTGCCGGACGACATTCCCGAAGAAACAAAGAAACGTCGGAACAACGAAGTTCTGGCGGTACAGAACGCGGTCAGCGAAGAAGACAACGCCGAATTCATTGGCCGGCAGGTGAGTGTGCTGGTCGAAGGTCCCAGCAAGTCGGCAGAACGAAAGATGGCGCGGGGCGAAGAAGTCGTGGCTGGTGATCCACTGGCATCACAACTGATGGGCCGTTCCGAGTGTGACCGCATCGTGGTCTTCGACGGCAATCCGCGTTTGGCTGGTTCAACAGCTCAGATCGAAATTCACGACTGCACGGGGACAACTCTGATCGGGGCAATCGTCACCCGACAGGTCCAGCACGGCTCCAGCGGCCTGCTGCCCATTGTTTCCTGATCCATTCAACCGAGCGATGTTCAGTTTGACAGGGATCGCTCCGCCGCTCACACCCACGTGTGTTACTGGTGTTGATTCGGCGGATCTTCCCGCTGTCCTGAAGAAATCACAGACGGACTACGTTCAGACTCCCGTCTTCGAGAGCAGCCTTTCCGCGTTTTGATGTAGAACGGCTCTCGTTTCAGTTTCCTTGAGGTCTGACTCGTACACTTTGATCATTGCTGATTCATAGATCAGGAATGGGGCATGCGTCCCAAAGACAACTCGATCAGGTGGCAATGTTCGCATGACGCGAGCGATGCCGTCGGTTGCGTTTACCCGTGACATGTCAAAATAAACGCCTGGAATCTTCATCAACGAAGCGAAAACGGCACCGGTGGCCTTGTGGTTCAGGATCACAGGTTTTCCGCCCGGTACTCGTCTGATCGCCTCCGGAAGCGGAGTCAGGTCAACATCGGCCACATGCATCAAGGGGTGCTGCGTTCGCTGATCTTCCATCGCGGTGGCCAGCTGCACGATGAGTTGTCGTTCAGCAGCCAGGTGCATCAGCCGTTCGAATCGCGGGTCATGCAGTGTGTAGCCGTGATAATTCGGGTGCAGCCGAATGCCGGGCATGCGATGTTCTTCGTGGCATCGTCTCAGATCCTCCTCCCAGTCCGGGAGTCCGGGATTCACAGTGCCAAACGGAACAAGGATGTCACTGCCGTATTTCTGACATTCCGCGGCCAGCCGAGAGTTGACGCCGGCGACATCGCGATGCAGCAGCCCTTCAAAGCTGCCGGCCCACGCCTGATCGATTCCATGTGCACGAAGCTTCTGCAGCAATACATCCGTTTGGCTTAACGGCAACCGGCGAAACGGCCACTGGAACAGACTGACATTAGTGTCAATCACCCGTCCCCGCTGCTCGTCTTGAATCAGTGGTGGCTGCAGCAGCGGAGTGTCTTCCGCGACTGCTGCGGTATGCAGGCCCACGGCGACGGCTCCTGCAAGTGTCCCGCCCAATAACTCGCGACGATCGAGCTTTTGCATAAGCCTGCCTCAAAATATTTTCGTTCCGAAATCGATGCCGAGCCTGTCGACATCACGATGATCACAGCCCGTAAGTGTATCACGCCTCACGTGCCAGCACATCGACTCAGTCCGGCGAGTGTCTCTTCGCGGCTTGATTGTCAGGTTGAGGGGAGTTGCTTGAATGCCGGCCGCTTCTGTGTCATGCAGAGTGTTGGTCTGTTGGAACAGGAGGCAACCGGGAGAACAGAGTTCACGATTCATGGTTTCTCTGTTTGCCCTGCGTTCTCCTGTTCAGGTTGCGCAGGCCGGGATCTGTCCTGGCGATAATGGGCGCCAGGACAACAGGTCCTGGCCTACGCAACTGTGTCACCCTTCCCCGGTTGGAAAGTATTCGAAACAGCGAACCGGATCACCTAAGACTCATGGCTCAATCCGGATACACGGCCCTGACCGTCGAACCGAGCGGCGGATTCGTCGGAGCGGTCGGAATCGTAGTGGCATATGGTTGTGCTCGTGGCTGTCCCTGGTTGATTCCCGAAACCGGCTGAATACCGGATGTTGGCACCTGGTGAATCGCGGACGCCGACGCTCGACGAAGTCCGTCCGGCCGCTGTGGAGACGCATCGACAACCGGACCTCGGGTATCCGGGAAGCTTCTGATTGTTGTGATCACCCTTTTGTCCTGTTCCACAACGGCCCCGGTTTCGGTCAGTACGGCGAGATTCAAATACCGCGTTCTTCGCAGTTCCAGCGGCAATCCTGTGGTGCGGTCGACGACACACGAACCAAAGATCTTTCCGCCCTTGATTTTGACCTTTGCGGTCTGACCTGATCGCGAATCATCGTAAGTCTCACCAGACGCGATGTGCCCCGTGATGTCAATTTTTGCGGTCTGCTGATTCAATGCGACCAGTCGATATGTTGAGGACATATAGACGGGCACTGGCTGCATCACGCGGCGTTCCCGACTCCAGACGTCGTTCAGCCCAACACGCGTGGCGGACTCCGGATCGACTGAATCGTCGTAGGGCAACAGACCGATCGCATCGTCAACGAAGTTGGCAACTCCATCGTCGCCGAAACGTGCCGAGATTTCGCCAAGCAATCTTTGTCGCCGCTCTGACGGTACCTGCTGGACGCAACGTTCCAGAAACTGTTGATAGTCGACCAGTTCACGAATTCTGTTGTTGCGGCCCAGCCAGAACGAGAATCCATTGTTGACCATTCCGGCATACGGGACGACGTCATCCGGGATGACCCCCTGATGCGTATCCGAGTCAAACATCATCCGATGACCGCTGACGTCGTGTTCATAGAAGACTCGTGTGTAACGGACGTTCATCAGAATGGCATCGTCCCGGACCTGATCGACCTGGATGACCATGTGCAGGTCGAGACGCGTCTGAGCAGTCGCGGAAAACTGCGCCGGCTTCTGTACCAGTGATTGTTCGATTGTCTTGACCAATGGAAAACGGTCGCCGACCTGCAGTCGCAATTCAAGACGTTCCCCCGGCGCGGCTTTCGCAACCGGTGACAGCGGATCAGCTGGATCCGCCAATTGGGCCGTTTTGCCGGCAGGATCGAGATCTGCGAGCAAATCGTCGATAAATCCGTCTTCGCTGTCAGGCTTAGTGTCCGCGACCGGCTGCGACTGCCCGCAACCAAAACAGAAAACGCTGAAAAGCAACAATGTCGAAGCGAAAGACTGTCTGTAATTGGACATAGTCTGTTCCATCCGTGGAATGTACGAACGAGATCTGGTTTGTGGCTGGTCAAATCCAAGCCGTGCCGCAAAATATCAATCGTCCCCATACAACGTAAACACGAACCCGTCGCTGCTGGTCCCTCAGCACGACACTCAGACCGCCGAAACCAAATGTCGCCCGATCAATCAGCAGAATCTGCCGAAGTGCAGCTGTTTCAACAACACAGTCGGCTGTTCGAAGGCAACCGATTCGTCTACCCGGTCGTTTCGCGCCGCAGTCGAGGGATATCCGTCGGCATTAATCTTAATCCCGACAAGGTCTGTAATTTTGACTGCATCTACTGCCAGGTCGATCGTCGCAGTGAATCAGAGACTCGGTTTGTCGAGAACGCCCAGCTGCTTGAGGAACTCACGTCAGTCCTGCGGTCGGTAACTTCGGGCGACCTGTTTCGCCATCCCTCGTTTGCGTCCACTCCCGCCAGTTTTCGCCGGCTGAACGACATCGCGTTTTCCGGTGACGGCGAACCGACGACGTTTCGCAACTTCGATGAAATCATCGCTCAGGTGGCCGACGTGCGACGGAAACTGGTTGACGATGACGTGAAAATGGTTCTGATCACCAACGCCTCCATGTTTCATCGAGAACACGTGGTCCGTGGTCTGCAGCTGCTGGACGAAAACAACGGGCAGATCTGGGCCAAGCTGGAAGCGGGCACCGAGGAATACTTCAAGCTGATCGATCGCACGACAATTCCGTTTCAACGAATTCTGGACAACATTACGGCCGCCGCAATCGTTCGACCGCTGGTCATCCAGAGCCTGTTCATGAGTGTTAACAAAGAACCGCCGCCGGAGTCGGAAGTTGACGCCTTTTGCCAGCGGCTGAGGGAAATCACGGCGTCCGGAGGCCAATTGGAACTGATTCAGATCTATACGGTCGCTCGGCAACCCGCAGAGTCATTCGTCGCACCGCTCACCAAAACTCAGCTGCAGCGCATCGCCGATAAAGTGATCTTAACGACGGGACTGCAATCCGCCGTGTTTTCGTGATATGATGATCAGGTTGAGGATCACGCTTTCGACACTCTCTGCAACCCCTGATGTTCCAACATGACCGAATTCGAAGCTTTCGAAAACGAGTCTCGCCGCTCGTTTCTGCGACAGATGTCCTCGGCATCGGCCGCTGCTCTGACTTTGGGGGCGCCGTCCGGCTTTGCTGACGAGTCATTTAAGGTCGAACAGCCTCGCCCCACGGCGGATGCCTGCATCATTCTGTGGATGGCAGGTGGCATGGCCGCACCGGAGACGTTCGATCCCAAACACTACGAACCGTTCAGGGAAGGGCTGGAAGTCGAAAAGATCATCAGCACGTTCCCCGCCATTGATACGTCCGTCGATGGCCTGCAGATTTCCGAAGGACTGGAAAACGTCGCTCAGGTGATGGACCGGGCGACGCTGATCCGTTCCGCGTATCAGGCCGACCTGGGCAATATCCTGCATTCGCGACATCAGTATCACTGGCACACTGGGTACGTGCCGCCGCAAACCGTCGCCGCACCTCACATCGGCGCATGGATGTCTCGGCTGCTGGGTCCTCGCAACGAAGTGATTCCGCCGTTCATCAATATCGGACAGCGACTTGAGGGCGTCGGAGAGTCCGAAGAACTGAAGGCCTTCACGACTGGCGGTTTTCTGGGCACCGAATTTGGGCCATTTAATCTGCCCTATCCGGAAGAGGCCGCTCGGTCCGTGCGGCCTCCCAAAGGCATGACGGCCGCACGATTTCGCAAGCGGTACGACGTGCTGAAAAAAATGATCGGAGCCAAAGCCGATCGCAACGTGGCCAGCGACTATCATATTCAATCGATGCTGAAGTCCGTCGACAACGCTCACAAGTTGCTCAGTTCGGAGGACCGCAACGCCTTCGACCTGACATTGGAATCGGAAGACGTTCAGAAGAAGTACGACACCGGTCGCTTTGGTCGAGGCTGCCTGCTGGCTCGCCGACTTGTCGAAGCGGGGGCACGGTTTATTGAGGTGACCACCGAGTACGTGCCGTTCCTGCACTTTGACACTCACGAAAGCGGGCACACAACTCTGGCCCGCATGAAGCAGGAAATTGATCAGCCCATCGCGCAACTGGTGAGGGATCTGGAAGAACGAAATCTGCTGGACCGCACGCTGATCGTCATCGCCAGCGAATTCAGTCGAGACATGATTATTGAAGGGGTCCCCGGTAGCACGGCCCGCGATCAGTCGCGTGCGAAGACGGACGTCTTGAAAGAGATGAAGCACTACGGGCTCCATCGCCACTTCACCGGTGGCACATCTGTGGTGATGTTCGGCGGGGGCATGAAACAGGGATTTGTCTACGGGAAAACCGCCGACGAACGCCCGTGTATCGCCGTCGAAAACCCGGTCAGCATTACCGACCTGCATGCCACGATCTACAAAGCCATGGGCATTAGCCCCCGCACCGGTTTAAGCGTCGAACGCCGACCGTTCTATGTCACGGAAGATGGCCAGGGAAAACCGGTCGAATCGCTGTTTTCATGACACGCGTCGTCCGGACGAAAGTCGATTTACAGGCGGCCCGCCGCTGCGAATCCGTGTTATTGTGGTGAAATCGTGCGGCAGTCGTGCTACAATTTCGGCCCCACCCACAGTGCCCGCCTCACTACTCTATCGCCTGCCTGCCATGTCGCGACGTTGCCCGATATCTTTGACGCACGAATTCCGCAGTTGTGTGGCCGCCATCTTCATTTTGTGCGCGCCGGCAGCGTGGGGACAGATCGAACCAACCGTTGATTTTGAAAACGATCTGCAGCCGATTTTCACTCGCTTCGGATGCACCTCCGGGCCATGTCACGGTAAGGCCCGTGGGCAGGGCGGGTTTCAGCTTTCACTGCTCGGCTTCGACTCTGATTATGATTACGACGCCATTGCCAAAGAAGGTCGCAGTCGTCGAGTGTTTCCGGGTGCTCCGGAACGCAGCCTGCTGCTGATGAAACCCGCAGCGCAGGTGCCGCATGGTGGAGGAAAGCGTCTTGAGCCGGACGGTCCGGAATACACGATGATCCTGCGATGGATTCGCCAGGGCATGCATCGAAGAATCGACAATGCGCCGCAATTGGTGAAGGTCACCGTCGTACCGGATTCCATTATTCTGAAGAACGAACAGACTCAGCCACTGATCCTGACCGCTCACTTCAGCGACCAGTCCACCCGCGACGTCACACGACTGGCAGCCTTTCAGTCCAACGAATCGCCGATCGCATCCGTGGCCGACAGTGGTCTGGTGACAGCCGGTTCCATCACCGGAACGGCCGCCATTATGGCTCGCTATATGGGACAGATTGCTGTCTGCGATGTGACGATACCACGCTCTGAAGCTGTTCCGGCAGAGGTGTACACGGCGTTGCCGCGAAAGAACTTTATCGATGAACTCGTTTGGCAGAAGCTACAGCGACTCAATATTACGCCCTCGGATTCGTGTGGCGACCACACGTTTTTACGTCGGGCGACCACCGATATTTGTGGTCGGATTCCAAGCCCCGAAGAAGTTGATGCGTTCCTGACCGATTCTTCCCCCGACAAGCGAGAGGAGTTGGTGGACCGTTTGCTGGAAGAGCCCGATTTCGCCGATCACTGGGCTAACAAGTGGGTGGATCTGCTGCGACCGAATCCCTACCGCGTGGGCATCAAGGCGGTCCTGAACTACGACTACTGGATCCGTCAGCGTTTTCATCAGCGGATGCCGTGGGACCAGTTTGCCAGAGAGCTGATCACTGCCAAAGGCAGCACGTTTCGCAACGGGGGCGTAACGTTGTTTCGTGATCGTCGTTCACCTGACGAAGTGGCCGTGCTGGTGAGCCAGCTGTTTGTGGGAGTTCGCCTGGAATGTGCCAAGTGTCATCACCACCCCTTCGAAAAATGGGGGCAGGATGACTTCTACAGTTTCTCTGCGTGGTTCGCAAAAGTCGGGCGCAAGGGGACGGGAGTCTCGCCGCCGATTTCCGGTTCTGAGGAATACGTGTTTGCCGGGACCAAAGGCAGTGTCAAACATCCGGGAACCGGTGAAGAAATGCAGCCGCGCGCCTTATTTGGCGAGGCGCCCCTGGCCGACGACGTTATCGATCGTCGCGATGTACTGGCGAACTGGATGACGTCGCCGAAGAATCCTCTGTTCGCTCAGGTGATGGCAAATCGAGTCTGGGCAGACTTGATGGGCCGAGGTCTTGTGGAACCCGTCGACGATTTTCGTGCGACCAACCCGGCGTCAAATCAGCCATTGGTCGAAGCGCTGGGCGTCCACTTCCGTGACTCCGGATTTTCGCTGACGGAGCTTGTGCGAGTGATTGCCAATTCGCACGTGTATCAATTGAGTTCCCTGCCGAATGAGCGGAACGTCGCGGATACACGAAACTATTCACGACACTATCGCCAGCGATTGCGAGCGGAAGTCCTGCTGGATGGGTTCACTGACATTTCCGGAGTACCTCAGTCGTTCGACGCGATGCCGCCGGGTACAAAGGCCAAACAGATCTGGACACACCGCACGAAGTCACTTTTCCTGGACACGTTCGGACGCCCTGATCCGAATCAGGATCCCCCGTGTGAACGCACGACAGATTCAACGGTCGTGCAGAGTCTGCACCTGATGAATTCCGAAAAACTGCATTCCGACGTACTGAATGACGCAGGAAATGCTGCAAAACTGGCCGAATCTGACAAGGATGGTCCCGCGGTTGCCAGGAAACTTTATCAGCTGGTCTACGGACGAAATCCGACAGAAGAAGAAACAGGACTGGTGGATGAGTTGCTGACAGCGGAAAATGCAAATCGACGCCAAATCGTTGAAGATTTGATGTGGGCCATGTTGAATACACCCGAGTTTGTGATTCAAAACTGAAAGAACGAACGAATGACGCTGCGACGAAACTGCGAAGGAATAACTCGACGAGATTCCATTCAGTACGGTCTCGGTGCGCTGCTGGGCACCGGTCTGGTGGACGGTCTGCGCGTTCGTGGTGAGTCTGCAAAACGCGGTGACGGGCCCGTACCCACTGCCGAACGCTGTATCCTGATCTGGATGGATGGCGGTCCGACTCACTTCGAAACCTTCGATCCTAAGCCGGACGCCCCTGTTGAATTTCGCGGTGAGTTCACTCACACAAAAACAGCGGTGCCCGGCACACTGTTCTCAGAACACATGGTCAAGCTGGCGGCCAGTCTGGATGACTACGCCATGATTCGGTCCATTCGTCACAATCAGGGCAATCACGGAGCCGGTAATCACTACATGATGACCGGGTCTCCGCCGCGAATCCCGGTGGGCTGCGGGGCGTTTGTCAGCTTTCACCCCAGTCTCGGTTCAGTCGTGGCAAAGGAGCTTGGTAAAGACAACGGCCTGCCGCCGTATTTCAGTATGCCGCAGATGTCGCGTTCCGGAGGCCCGAATTTTCTGGGCGCGAAGTATGCTCCGTTCGTTGTTGCCGATAACCCGAACAGCAGCAATTTTAAGGTACGCGATGTCGCCCTGCCAAAGGAGTTGGGAGAAGCAAGATTCAACGTTCGCACAGACCTGCGAACAAAGATCGACCGGATGGTTCGGCTGAACGACGAAGCTGCGGCCGATCCTGTGGCGGCGTTCGACGAATACTTTGAACAGGGCTACAACATGGTGACATCGGCAGAAGCTCAGTCGGCCTTTGATATTGAGAAGGAATCCGATGAAACGCGAGACCGTTATGGTCGCAATACCTTCGGTCAGCGCTGTCTGCTGGCTCGTCGGCTGGTGGAAGGCGGCGTACCGTTCGTCACCGTCTACGACGGAGGCTGGGATCACCACAGCAATTTATTCGATACCTGCCGCAAGCGTCTGCCTGAATGGGACAATTCCGTAGCGACGTTGATTCAGGATCTGAAAGAACGTGGCTTGCTGGAGACGACACTTGTGGTGGCCCTGGGCGAGTTCGGTCGAACGCCGAAAGTTTCGACACTGACCGGGCAGAAAAAACCCGGTCGAGATCACTGGGCCAATGCGATGTCAGTGCTGATGGCAGGTGGCGGAACTCCGGGGGGAGCAGTCGTGGGAGCAACCGACCGCAAGGGATATTCCGCCGTCGACCGGGTGCTATCGCCGGAGAACTTCGTGTCCACAATCTATCACAAGCTGGGCATTGACCCCGGTAAGCTTCTGTACACGCCGCAGGGCCGTCCGGCACACCTTGTCAGTGACCCGACGCCGATCAGAGAACTGGTGTAGAACGGCTTGTCGATTTTCAGGTGCGATTTTGCCTGGTGAGTCAGTCAGTTCGCAGGCTTAGACGCCTTGTTCCCAAACCGGAGTTTGGGACCGAGAAGCGCAAATGTCACTCTCCCGGACGGAGAGTGAAGCATTATGGTCGACTTTCGGCGCCGAGAACCGCAACACGATACGTTGTGCGCATCGTACCAGCGACCAACGGAAACGGACCACCACCTTCCGAGCGTCAGCTCGCATCGGCTGGCGGGCCGCCCCGCATCCCGCATTAGTTGTTTTGTTCGGCCAGTGTCCAGCGGAGGAATGCTTCCAGGAACGTGTCGATATCACCGTCCAGTACGGGCTGAGGATTTCCGACTTTTGTTCCGGTGCGAGCATCCTTTACGTATTGTTCCGGATGCAGCACGTAGTTGCGGACGGTTGCTCCGCCGAAGCCGATTTTGGACTTGGATCCTCGTTTCGCTGCCAGTTCGGCGTCGCGCTTTTCCATTTCCAACTGGTAGAGTTTAGCCTGCAGCATCTTGCGAGCGGTGGCACGGTTCTTGTGCTGGCTGCGTTCGTTTTGACACTGCACGACAACTCCGGATGGTCCGTGAGTCAGTCGGACGGCCGAGTCCGTCTTGTTCACGTGCTGACCGCCCGCACCGCCAGCGCGATAGGTGTCTTCTCGAACTTCGCTGTCCCAGTTAATGTCGACTTCAAAGTCATCATCCAGTTCCGGGCTGATATCCACTGCTGCAAAAGCCGTATGACGTCGCCCGGCGGAATCGAACGGGCTGATTCGTATCAGACGATGATTTCCGGTTTCACCCTTTAGATAACCGAAGACGTAGTCGCCACTAATCGTGATTGTGGCATTTCGAATACCGGCTTCTTCTCCGTGTGAAATGTCGATCTCCTCGACCTTGAACCCGCGCCGCTCTGCCCAGCGTACGTACATTCTGAGCAGCATCAGAGCCCAGTCGGCCGAGTCAGTGCCACCCTCGCCCGCCTGCACCTGAACGTAAGCCGCGCAGATGTCTTCGGGTTCAGACATCGTGGCCTGCAGTTCAACGCGGTCAATGTCTTTTTCGAGCTGCACAACGGCGGTATGAAGTTCCACTTCGCTGGCTGGATCCTCTTCCGCAAATTCCAGCAGCACCTGAACGTCGTCTCCGGCGTTCACGAGAGATTCCAGCGGGGCAACAACGCCTCTTAAACGCTGCATCTCGGCCACAGTTTTCTGCGCCGCTTCCTGATCGTTCCAGAAGTCAGTGGCGTTCATGCGTTCACTGACTGCTTTCAGCTGAGTCTGTTTGCCGCCGAGGTCAAAGACACCCCCGAAGGTGAACGATTCGCTGCATCAGTTCTTCGCATTTGTCACGCAGTTCGGCTTCCATGGACGTCTGATTCTCTGGTCTGGACAACAGTGCCTGGGGACTTGACGCGGAATTTGGCACGACGAAGGTCTGGTGCCACGTGGTTGCCGTTCCGTCGCACGGGATTGCAACAGAGTATACTGCCAGATGCAATCGATCGACGTACGTGATCAGAACTGCGCATGAAAAAACCGAGCCTCAAATTGAGGACTCGGCTATTTCCGGTCGCGCCCATGGCCTGCTTAGAACCAATGTGGCCCGTCGAACGCCATGCCGTACGCATATGGAGCAGTGCCACAGCAAGGCTGAGGCAATGTGGCACAGCATGGTGCCGGAGCCGGGCAGCAAGCTGGTTCACAGCAGCGTCTCTTATGTGAAAACAGTCGTCCCAGCCGGCAGCCATGGCGCGGAGGACAACAGACTGGTGCCGGGCAACACACAGGTGCCGGAGCACAGCAAACGGGAGCCGGGGCGCAACAAACAGGTGCGGGTGCACAGCAGGCGGGTTGAGCTCGGCAGAACAAACCGGCGTCGGCAGATTGCGGCATGACAGCCGCAGTGGCACCCAACACGGCCAGCAGGGTCCGGAAACGCTTCATGTTCAGTCTCTCCGAAAAGACGTGTGACGGACTCCGTGCAGGAACAGCCGACACGGGAAGGTTTTCGGTGAGTATTCCCGTTGAGGCGGAACTTCCAAACGGCATTTTGCGGAACAGGAGCGGGAATGCCAGACAGCGCTGATCTGATGCCGATTTGAAAGATCTGTTGCGGAAAAGCAGCGTTGCAGAAAAGCAACATTCTGGCGCAAGCAGAGCTGTTCGCACTTAACAACCGACGACACTCAGTTGTCCATCATGCCGGTGCTCAGGAATGGAAACCCCTCGTTGTTGGCAGTCCGGGCATCCGTCATAGCACCAAGGAACCAGGTTGGATTGTTCTCGAAGCGTTCACGGTTTTCCAGACTGGCAAAGAAAAATGCCTGGCCAAGATAGAAGGAGCCGTATTCGATGGAACCGGCTGTGGCGCGGTTCTCCTGAAACAGTTCGACCAGATCACAGCCGTGAAGTCTGGGGATATAGCGATCCGGTTTGTCGTTGAACTGCCGGACTTCTTCCTCTGACTGCAGAAAATAGTCGACGCCTTCGTGGGTGGCGACAAACCTGTCGTTGCCCTTTTTCCACTCTCGCTGGACGGTCAGTGCCACCGGGGAATAGCCGCCCACGCCAACAACCTTGCCGTCGTGCCGCACAATCAGGCACGAGCGTTTGGTACTGTTGGGATCAGTTGTTTCCTCGGCCTGCGGTTCCTGAGACTCGACCACCAGGCGATTCTGTCCACCGATGGTCTTTAGCCGAGAGACGTACGCATCCAGCGAAACTGCCCCGACATAGCGACCACCGACAGTCCCGTCAGCAAAAACCACGACTTCGGTTGGCAGTGTGGAGATCTTGAACTCAGCGGTTAGTTTCTTGTGCTGATCCGCATCGATTTTGACGCCGATCACGGACCGCCCCAACAGCGCGGTCACCTGATCACGGTGCAACACTTCACGATCCATGCGCCGACATGCTCCGCACCATGTGGCATCAAAGTGAAGCAGTAAGGGCAGCTTGTTTCTGGCCGCAAGTTGCCGGGCATCTTCGTAGGACTGAAGCCAGTCGTGGGGTACTTCCGGCGTCTTAACCTCGTGCTGCATTTCCGTCGTGGGCATTTCGGAATCAAGGTCCATGTCCGGAGCTGCCGGAAAACACACCATCAGCAATGTCGTGAATGAACTAATAGACATCGCGCATCCTTTCTGCGAGTAAGTATCCTGAGTTCCCGTAACGGCGCTGCCGTTCTGCTCAGAGATACTGGTTGGTGGGGTGGGAGGTAAACTGTGCGCAGCTGCTTGTCAGACGCTCAGGTAACCCTTTTCTTCGAGGTAGGCAACGATTTCTTTGGCAAGTTCTTCAATACCCTTGCTGTCGGAATCCAGTTCGATCTCGCCGTTTTCAGGCGCTTCGTAAGGGGCATCAACTCCGGTGAAACCTTTAATTTCGCCGGCACGTGCCTTCTTGTAGAGACCTTTGGGGTCACGTTCTTCGCACGTTGCCAGGGACGCGTTGACGTAGACTTCGTGGAACTGCCCGTCGGACAGAATCTCACGAACCTGATTACGGTCTTCGCGGTAAGGAGAGATGAAGGCGGTCAGTACGATCACTCCGGCGTCACAGAACAGCTTTGATACCTCACCAATGCGGCGGATGTTCTCGGTACGGTCTTCAGGAGCAAAGCTAAGGTTCTTGTTCAACCCCATGCGAATGTTGTCGCCGTCAAGCACACAGGTATGAATGCCGCGATCATGAAGCATCCGATCAACGGCGTTGGCAACCGTGCTTTTGCCACAGGCACTCAGGCCAGTGAACCACAAAACGGCCCCCTTGTGGCCATTGAGCTTCTGTCGCTCTTCGGAAGTGACGTTGTGTTCGTGCCAGGTAACGTCGGTTGCCTGCTGATCTGCCATTTTTCTCAATTGCTTTGAAGTGAACTTGATGAACCATTGTGTAGAACAGGTTCCGGCGCTCCGCTCTGTACGAAATAGGGGCGTTGCGGCACATAGACGCACCTGTGGCCCGACGGGCGTCCCCTGTCGGGAGCGCAGAATGATAGGAAACTCGAAGGCTGTGGCAATCCCCGCGATCCAACTATATCGCGGCTTCTCATCACCGAAAACTGACAGGACTGACCATTTCCAGCCACAACTCGTGTCATTTCAACGGTTTCGACGGTTTTTTGACGGCATCCAGGGATGCGTATCTGCGAATCTTGCCAACTGTTGCGGGGTGCGCTGGAGGCGGCCTGAATTCGCTGATAGTCTGCCTTCCAACAGTGTTTTTACTGGCAGATGGGCGACTGCGGGAAGATGCATTTCGGTGTGATCACTTCACCACTTTTGCACCGATGAAATCTACACGAATTCAAAGAAGGTAATGACGATGGCATCTAGGCCGGATTTTTCAAAGTTGGAACTCATTCCCGCCATTGCGCAGGATGCTGAGACCGGCGACGTATTAATGATGGCATGGATGAATGAGGAGTCCTACAAGGAGACACTCGCCACAGGCCGGGTCGTTTACTTCAGTCGCAGTCGTCAGAAACTCTGGCGAAAGGGTGAGGAAAGCGGCAACGTTCAGGAGTTGAAGGCAATTTACTTTGATTGCGATGCCGACACGTTGCTGGTGAAGGTCAATCAAATCGGCGGTGCAGCGTGCCACGAAGGCTACCGCAGTTGCTTCTTTCGACGGCTGGACCCGGCCACGGGTGAAGTTGCAGTCGAGGGTAATCGCGTTTTCGATCCCGCCGAAGTCTACAAGAAGTAGTTGACTGACACGCCCCAGCCTGTTGCTGCATCGGGTCGTTGTTACGATTCACAGCGTCCGCTTCCTCTCTGTATCCAAACGCATTTTCATTAAGAAATTCAAGATGTCCGGCCGTATTTTGAAACTTGGCATTCCTGCCGGCAGTCTGCAGGATTCAACCGCAGAACTGTTTCGGCGAGCCGGGTACAACATCAAGTTTGCATCACGTTCGTATTTTCCAACGGTGGATGATGACGAAATCGAGTGCATGCTGATCCGGGCCCAGGAAATGGCTCGTTATGTCGAAAACGGGATTCTGGACGCCGGTATCACCGGACACGACTGGGTGCTGGAAACCAACGCCAACGTGCACGAAGTCTGTGAACTGTTGTTTTCAAAAGTCAGCCGACGGCCGGTACGGTGGGTGTTGTGCGTCCCGGAAGATTCGCCCATTCAATCCGTGCAGGATCTTGAGGGCAAATCCATCGCCACAGAAGCTGTCGGATTAACGACCAACTACCTGAAGAAGCATGGCGTTTCGGCAAACGTTGAGTTTTCCTGGGGGGCGACGGAAGTGAAGCCACCGAAACTGGCCGATGCCATCGTCGAAGTCACGGAAACCGGAAACTCCCTGCGAGCCAACAATCTGCGGATACTGGATGAGGTCATTCAGAGCACCACGCGGTTTATCGCCAATCCGGACAGTTATGCCGACGAATGGGTGAAATCGAAGATTGACAACATCGCTTTGATGCTGAAATCGTGCCTTGCGGCGGAAGGCAAAGTTGGACTGATGTTAAACGTTCATCGTGAAAAACTGGACGCTGTCGTTGGCATTCTGCCTGCGTTGCAGACGCCCACGATTTCTCATCTGTCGGATCCCGATTGGGTGGCGGTGAACACCATCGTCGAAGAAAAACTAGTGCGTTCGGCTGTGCCTCAATTGAAGGCTGCTGGTGCCCGAGGCATCGTTGAATATCCCATCAGCAAGATCATCGATTGATAGTCACTGCCGGTTGCAACAGGTTCAGCGAAACATCATCAGTTAACCGAAGGAAATTACGTGGCACCATTCCTGCGAGCAGCTCTTTTTGTTGTTTCGGCCTTATCCGCTCCCGCTGCACTGGCCCAGCCGTATGTCAACCTGCTGAATTCTACCGATCTGAATCACTGGATGAAGCCATCCGGGGATTCCATAACCAGTGGGTGGCAACTGGAACCGGGCGGCATTCTTCACCTTTCGGGCAAAGGCGGCCACATCATTAGTCGGCAGAAATACGGCGATTTCGTACTGTGGTTCGAATTCAAAATCGCGGACAAAGGCAACAGTGGCGTCAAATATCGAGTGCAGCATTACGGCAAGCAGCTGCTGGGGCTTGAGTATCAGATCCTTGACGACAAGGCGTACCCGAAACTGACTCGAGATCATCTGACGGCGTCGTTGTACGATCTGGTGATACCGATTCAGAGCGCAACGCGGCTGAACGGTGACGACGAATTCAACATCGGCAAGATCCGTGTTCAGAACAACCGCGTCCAGCATTGGGTCAACGGTCAGCTGACGATTGACGAACCACTCTGCGGCAGCCGCTGGCAGGATCACGTCGCCGGCAGCAAGTTCAGCGGAAAGGAAGATTTCGGTGAAAATGTCATGGGCCACATTATGCTGACCGATCACGGTGCCGACGTCTGGTATCGAAACATGTTTATTCGCTCGCTGGACTGTTGCAAAAGCCCCAAACGCGAACACAGACGCCGAAACTCACGGGGCGGCCTCCGATGAAGTTCGTGCTTGTGATTCCCGACGGTGTGGCGGACGAACCCCAGGCGACGTTGGGCAAAAAGACTCCTCTGCAGGCGGCCCACATTCCGGCAATGGATGCTGTCGCTGCTTCCGGGATCGTGGGCAGAACAGACAACGTACCCGCCAGCATGCCGTCCGGCAGCGACGTGGGCACCATGACTCTGTTTGGCTATGACACTCTGAAATATCACACCGGCCGAGCTCCCATTGAAGCGGCCGCACAGGGAATAGAACTCAATCCGGGCGACTGGGCTGTTCGTTGTAATCTTGTCACCGTCCATGACGGCGTGATGAAGAGTTTCACGGCCGATCAATACCCCAACAACGCTGGTCAGGCACTGATTGAGCTGTTGCAGAAAGATCAGTGCGGAGACAGTCACTGGAAATATCACACGGGTGTCAGCTACCGCAACCTGTTGATCTATCGGTCCCGCGGTACCTCTGCACCATTCTCGACAGACACCCAATCGACTCCGCCACACGACATCACTGACCAGTCGGTCGCCGGTCACCTGCCGTCCGGTCCTGGTTCCGATGATCTCAAAGCTTTGATGGAACGCAGCATCGAGCTGTTTGCCGACGCTCCCGCCAACGTAGCGCGCAGACAGGCCGGCGAACTGCCGGCAACGCAGACGTGGCTGTGGGGAATTGGTCAGCGGCCGAATCTGCAGCCATTCGTTGAACGCTATGGTGTCCGCGGCGCTGTGATCACAGCTGTTGACCTGTTGCGAGGCATGGGACGTCTGATTGGATGGGACGTCGTGGAAGTCGAAGGAGCAACAGGGTATCTGGACACGGATTACGCCGCCAAAGGCCGAGCCGCGATTGAAACTCTGTCTCGCGATGATGTCGATTTTCTGGTCGTGCATGTCGAAGCCACCGACGAAGCATCACACGAAGGTGAGACCGCCGAGAAAGTCAAAGCCGTCGAGAGTATTGACCGCGACATCGTGGCACCGGTCCACGATTGGTTGAAGCAGCAGGGTGACTACCGACTGCTGATCAGTCCGGATCATCCCACATTCCTGCGCACTCGAACGCACAGTCATGGCGACTGCCCGTTCGCCATGTGCGGCACCGGAATTGAGCCTAATGCCCCGACGACATACGACGAAGTCGCGGCGGCCCTGTCCGACATTGGTTTTCCGGAAGGTCACGAACTCATGGGACGGTTTCTGAAAATTTCTTAGTTGCGTCTGATGCGTAGTGCGGGCAGCCTGCCTGCGTCCATAACCAACAGGCAGCGTGCCTGGGTCGAAATCACAAAACAGGCTGGCAGCCTGCACTACGACGAACGCACACAACAGGCTGGCAGCCTGCACTACGATGACGATGCGTCGGAATCGGGGGACTGACGTCCCCCGCTCGCCCAAACACAAGGCGAGTCGGGCACGTCAGTGCCCGGATAGGATAGGATCGCTGTTGTTTTTCTGTAAAACTCATTGCTTCTCGGTCCCACACTCCAGTTTGGGACCGCATGTCCTCGAAGCTCCGCTCACAGAAGTTGATTGACAACCTGGATTTTTGGCGAGCTTCCATGATCTCTGTTGCCACGCTGGAGCCTGGCAACAAGATGTTGTGATCACATTCCAATCCGTCTTCAGGGGCCGTTGATGAACGACGAACCGCAACCATTCGGCATGCCAGCAGCCGAAGAACTCATAAAGTACAGAATCTGGGATTCCTACTTCCTGCCGCTGCAGAGTTCCAACGGTCAACGATTCGCGAGCGATGTCGATCGGTCTCAATCGGCCATCGAAAAGTCGGCCATCGAGCGGTTATGTGTGTTTCTGCACGTTGGATTGGGAACCGCAGATTCAGCCACAGAAGAAAAAATCCGGGGCAACCCGAATGTCGTCCTTGCACCGCTCAGGCAGTGGGGCGATACGCTGATTCCCATGATGCGGTTGAATCCGACCGATGTCCGCGGCTCACTGGATGCATTAAACCGCTGGATGCGAGACGGACCGATGGCGGGTGTGTACTTTGCGAGTGGAACTCAGGCCTCGCTGCCCTGCAATCATCGCAACTTTGATCCGCTGGTGCAGAGAATTGATGAGCTGGGCGGCGTCATCATGCAACATACCTGGTTTAAAACGGGCGGCAAGGGCAGCGTCGGCGAGTCGACTCCGTCCGAGCTGGCCGAACTGGCCAAACGTTTTCCGGAGATCGACTTTGTCTGCGCACATGCCGGTGGAGAATGGGAGAAAGGCATCCGTGCCATCAGGGCGTATCCAAATATTCTGGCCGAGACCTCTGGTTTTGATGCGACGGCCGGATTCATCGACATGGCGGTTCGTGACCTTGGGGCCGACCGTATCGTGTTTGGAAGTCATCTGCCATCGCGAGCTCTCGGAACCGAACTCAGCAAAGTTTTGAACGCGGACATTTCGGATGACGCTCGAAAAAAGATCTTCGGAGAAAACCTGCGCCAACTGCTTGCTCCTATCCTTTCAAAGAACAAATGATCCGCGTGTGCCGGGATCGATTATGCCCGGCGCGATCGCAGTGACGAACCAATTCATCAGGACCTGAAACGCCATGAACCACAGGAACACAAGTTATCCGCGTGCCGACATCCTCCGGTGGAATATCGTGACGGTGTTGTGCCTGCTGTCGGCCACGAATTTTTTCAGCAGTGCTGCGGCAGCAAAAAACGTCGTGCTGATGATTTCTGACAACCAGACGTGGTGCGACGTCGGCTGCTACGGAAATACGGTGGTGCAGACGCCGAACATCGATCGCATGGCGGCGGAAGGAGTGAGGTTTGAGTCTGCTTTCGCGACCACAGCCTCGTGCGGCCCCAGCCGAGCCGTCATTTACAGCGGACTGCTGACGCACCGCAACGGACAATACGCCCATCCGCATCGCGAACACAATCAGGAAATTCG
>JAPYTO010000109.1 GCA_029941865.1 Fuerstiella sp.
CAGAAATTCCGTTCCGAATCCCAGCATTGCAAAACTCGGCTCATACAGTTCGGCCGTGCGTGTTGCATCAACAAAGCTGGCCTGATTGGGCTGAAGATACAAGGTGTTCGCATCGTTATAAAAGTTCGTGATAAACAGGTCGATCAGTCCACTGCCATCGACGTCTCCGCAGGCGATTCCCATTGTGGCCTGACTGCGCCCGCTTCCATCAACGGCAAGCCCGCTGATGATGCCCGATTCTTCCAGGAACAGACTTCCGTCTTCACCGTGGCGATTCCCAAAGAAAAAATTGGGTGTCGTATCGTTACCAACAAAGACACTCAGCCTTCCCGTTCCGTCAAAGTCGCCTGCGGCAATGGCTAACCCTTTTCCTTCAGCCTGCACTATGCCGCACGTGTGCGTAACTTCCTCAAAAGTTCCGTTCCCTGAATTCAGGTAAACACGGTCCTGTTCGGCCGGAAACATTGTTGGTGCACAAGTCAGAGGTTGTCCGTCTCGTTTGCAGCGACGATCAAACACCTCTTCCCGTTTCAGGTAGTTGACCACGTAAAGGTCCGGCAGCGAGTCGCCGTTCAGGTCTGCCAGCATCGAACTTGTTGTCCACTCATCTCCACCAACGCCCGCTTCAATGGTTGTCTCAGAAAAAGTTCCGTCTCCATTGTTCCGGTACAGGCGGTTGCCTCCCAGATTGCCCACGTAGATGTCGTCAAAACCGTCATTGTTGTAGTCACCTGCGGTGACCCCCTGACTGAAACGCTCATCCCCCAACCCGGCCAAAGTGGATACATTCTGAAACGAATCTCGAAGGTTTCTAAACAGGCAGTCCTTGCGTGTGACCTGATCATCGCCTTTCCAAAGCGGTGCGCCCTGCGCCAGATAGAGGTCCGGCGACAGGTCACCGTCATAATCCAGGGCAGCCATACCTCCGCCCGTCGTCTCAAAGATATGTTCCATTCCGCGCGTCTGAATTGAGCCATTGAAGTAAGTGAAATCCAGTCCCGTCTCCGCAGCACGATCGACAAAGCTGATCTGTACTGAAGATTCGTGCGCTGGAAGTGATGTTGGACCGGTAGAACGAGAATCTCTCCAATCCGGCAGCGGAAGTTCTGACAGTTCTGCCAGAAACTTCGTCGGTTCCGGCGGCATCAATGTTGCGACGTTCGTTCTGAGTAATCGGGCAACGTTGGACATTTCAGAGACCGCCCACGGCGGTGCAACGACGTCGAGATTCATGGCATAGCTGCAGATTGCTGCTGCTTCCCAGTTGCGTCCAAGAGCTCGAAGATCACGAATCAACGCCTGCATACGATCGGTCGTCGGCGAGTCGTAGAATTCCGGAATCGTGATTTCGATGCGTGCGAGAGTCTTTGCTCGAATTCCAAATACTTCAGCCGCGGGCAGGTTCCCCATCTTCGTGAACGATTGTGACAGGCCGTAATTGGCTTCAACAAGATTCGGCGCCCGACGAACGGCCTCGTAAAGACACCGTGCAGCCGCCAGGTCCTGACCGTTTTTTGTGGCCCACATGCTCCGATTCAGCCAGACGCCACTGTGTTCTTCGGCGGTCTGCGGAGCCCGTGCATTCAGGTCGGCAAAGGAATCATCTCTCCCGCTGTTAAGCAGGATGCGTCCAAGCCGCACATGTGCTTCTGCCAGATCGGAATCAAGTGAAATGACACGGCGAAAAAGTTCCTCTGCAGCCTTTGTTTCGTTTTGCAACGCGGCTAATCGAGCGGTAGCGAGCTTCGCTCCGGCTTCGTTGGGGAAATTGTTTTCGCATAGTTTCAAAAACCGCTCATCTTGAAGCAGGCGATTTTCGGGACAGGCAACCATGTGAATCTCGGTTGAGCCGAAGATTCCGCTTCGAATCATCTTCATTGCATGAGGGACGGCCTCCCATGTTCGTCCCTGAACCTGCAACACGAATGCCATAAGCCTGTTGGACTGAAAATCGGTCGGCCTCTGCTGCAGCACGAAACGAAGGCAATGCTCTGCCTGCTTCAGGCTGCCGAGGATACGGTAGCGTTCACCGAGACCAAAACCTGCCCGGAGGGATGCTGGACTTCCATCCCAGGGAATGCGGCCGTAATACTCAATGGCCGCCTCGTGATCGTGTCGTCCACATGCCGCGTCACCCGCAATTGCGGCGGCAGCGTAGCAATCCGGATTGTTGGCAAGCACAACATTCGCCAGCTGCTCAGCTTTCACGAAGTCGCGAATCCAAAACGCGTGTCCCGCCTGCCACAGCAGCCGTTCATTACTTCCGGAGGTCAGTACCGGCAACATTGCCAGCGTAGCTGTTACCAGAACAACGACGGCTGACCAGTGGCGTCGAATTAACGATGATGACGAAAGAAGTCGCTTCATCATTCGATCACTCGTCTGGCCCTACCGAATCTGGAGCTGGCTCAGAATTCGGCCCGGGGGTCGCTTTGCTTTGTTCGCTGATTGCTCCCCAGACAACAAACCCGGTCCCTAATGCTGCCAGCGCCAGGCTCGCGGGATACAGGACTTCGCCCGCAAATAACTGATTGGGAAAGGGAACAGAGAGTGAGTGGGCAAATGCCTGGACGGCAGCAAGAATCAGAACTGCACCGGCTATCATTCGCATTGAAGAACACAATCCAAAAATGTTGCTGTCCGCATGAATTCAATACTCCATTTCCAACGAGTCTACCCTTCGCACCGTTCGTCAGCAATTGTTTCGCCACACATTCGGGTGAGGCCCTCATGTTTGGGCACGAACGGCTCATCGCGATCCGCGAATTGTCGTCGGTGACTGTGGTGTCCGCTCTGTACCAGCCACGCTTGCCCGCCACCCGTATCGAAAGGAAATCTTCAATCCGACACGGTAGCCATGAATAGAAGTAACAGTCAGTGTCAATTCCTCGCTCTGACAGTCTTGAATGTTCCACTTTCGCGTTTACTTCCCGAAAAACACGAAAAAACTAACAGTTGATGGAACGCTTGCTGTCACTTGAGACAGGCTGGCAACGGAGTGTTGTCGCCAGTCGGTCAGCATCAATGATCGCTGGCGGGTGTATTTCCTGGAGAGTTTTCCTTTTACCGTGATGTTTCGTAACATCGTGGGCGTGCTCGGTCGCTTTCGAAACCGAGGGGATTGCCTCAGTATTAACCCGGGATGTCGGTGGATCGGTTTGCAATTCGATTGACAGTGGACGGACCTCCAGGAAAACGGGATAAGTTGACTCAGCGCATTGGAGTATCCCGGTTGGCGACTTTGAATTTCACAAAACGCGGGCGGCATCAGGAGGTTCGCTGAAGTGGAAAAGTTCAGCGCGACTGCATTCGTGCAGTGGCATCGATCGCAATCTGTTAAGTCGCAGGACGGCAGTGAGAATGGCGAATCGTGGTGTCGTGGTTGGTTGGTGCGGACAAGTGTGGAATGGGTTTTTCATAGGATCACGTCGAATATCGGCGGCAAATGCGCAGCGAATTCATACTGATGACCAGTTCCAAACCTCATTCCTCACACGCAGCGACCGAGTGGATAATCTCACCGGTCTGGGATTGTGTGTTTTTTCTGGTCACGCCGCTTGTCGGCATTGCCCTGGCAAAGGGACTGGATGTCGCACCGTTTGATACGACCGTTCTTCTGATTGTTACAGCTGTCATCGCCACCGGTCATCACATGCCGGGTTTCCTGCGTACGTACGGCGATCCGGAACTTTTTGCGAGGTATCGTGGCCGATTGCTGATCGCTCCAGTGTTGCTCGCTGCGGCCTGCATTTCGTTTCGCTTCGCCGGAATTCTCGGGCTGGATGCGATTCTGCTGGTTTGGGGCGTGTGGCATGTGCTAATGCAGAATTATGGCATCATGCGTATCTACAGCGCACGGAAAGGTGAACCGTCGCGCATGACTTCCCGGCTGGACTGGGCAGTCATGCTTACGTGGATCGTCGCGGCCTATCTAAGCAGCCCTGCATGGACATATGTTTTGCACGAAAGGCTCTACCGCACTGGCATGCCGCTGACTCCGGCAGGTGTGATGCAAACGTTGCCGACAATTGCATGGTGCGTGGCTGTCGTGACCTCCATCGTTTATCTCATGCATATCAACGGCGAAGCGCAACGTGGTCGTCCGACAAGTTACCTGAAACTGCTGTTGCTGGTCGCGACGGTGCTATTTTATACGCTTGGGTTTCAGATCACCGCCAACGTTCTGGTGATTACGGTCGTCATCGAGTTCGTTCATGATCTGCAATACTATGCGCTCGCGTGGGTGTTTCAGCGACGTCTCGTCGAGAAGCGGCTGGGAGCATCGTCAATCATGCGACTGTTGTTCCGCCCGAGTCTGGTCGTGCTTCTTGTTTATTGCGGCATCTGTTTTGCATATGGAGCGGCGTTGACGGAGCCGATTGCGATAATGCTTCACGCCGATCCCAGTATCGTCACCGTGCTGTCCGGGCTGCTGGCGGCGGCGACGATTTTTCACTTCTACATTGACGGCTTTGTCTGGAAAGTTCGGCAACCTCGCACGCGCGAATATCTGGGCATCGAGGGCAGTGAGAATCGTGCAAGCCCCGACATATTGGCGGAACCGTCACCGCTGCGTCGCTCGTTGATACATGCCGGAATCTACGGGGCGATCATTTCCGTCCTTGTCGGCGCACACCTTGCCGCAGCGCCGCCCACAATCGCGATGTACGAATCGCTCGTGCAACAGTACCCGACTCTGGGCGCATCACACCATACGCTCGGATTCGAACTCCACAAAAGTGGCCGCAACTACGAAGCCATCCGCGAATATGGACAGGCGCTGGAACTTGGTGTCGATGATCGGGACGGACTGGTGAACCACTTCGCGATTGCGCTGGAAGCCGTTGGAAGGTATGAGCAAGCCATTGCACTGCTGCGTGGAACGCTGGACAGCGATTCAATCCAAAACGGGTCCGACCGGCGATTCGTCGTTCGCCCGTTGCTCCGCCTGCTTGCCACGTGTCCCGACGAGCGGCTTCGTGATCCGGATGAGGTCGAGCGACTTGTGAAATTGTATTTGCCCGACGACAAGTCGGCCCGCGCCGACTTTCTCGAAATCGCGTCCATTGCGAGAGAAACCGCAGGCCAACCGGATCGGGCCGCCAGGCTTCACCAGCGTGCGCTGGCGGAAGAACCGGATGTTTCCGGGAAGTGAAAACGCGGTGACTCTGGGTTCAATCATTGCCGGGGCCAATTGAATGAACAAAGAAGGCCGACAACGTGCCCATGGCCACGGTTGACGTGTTTTAATTGCAGAACGGCTGCCTGCACGAGCCGGAACCGGATCCTTCAATTTGTGAACTGCGTTAGATGCTGTACGTGACCGGTCCGACAGGCAGCGGCTTAAGATTCAAAGTGAATCCCAGGGACCAGCGTGTGCCAATAGAAGTTGTTGCGCGACACGTCCGTTTCCAACTGAAGTTCTGACGGCGACGTCCGTACTGAACACCATCAGTCAATTGTTCTCGGCCATACAGATCTTCGATGAGCATCGATACGGTCGGCGACCCTGATCTCCTGTTCGTGCAACTCGCGCACTGGAAGTGTACCACAGTTTGCTGCTACTGTACCGCGAAACGAATACTGCCATTTCTCTGGTGGCTTACGCGACGGGCAAGCTGTTGTGACAGGGTCAGGTGGGCGCTGGATCGAAACATCCTGGTCACGCCGGAAGCCCTGGACGTCGCTGACAGGCCCTTGTTAAGTTGCCAGCACGTGCTGCGACATTGTTCCGGGGAACGTCGACGGTCGGTAGGACGGTGGTTCGATGTTTCGTCGGGTTAGCTTGGTATTGAAATGCAATCACTCGTGTCAGGTCATTCCGCAGTGCCACTCCAGGACTGTCAGCAGATATCAACACAGGATAGAAGCTGCGGTCGGGTCGCAATCCGAGGGTTCCTGACGTTTGCCGTTCTCTGCATTACGGTCCTGCTGAACGCAGGATGTGACTTGTCCGGTAGAGGTGCGAACGAGCAGGCCGAACTTCAAAGCCCTCCCAAACCGGCAGCAAAAAAAACAACGCACAATGTGTTCACCGATGTTACGGAAACACTGGGGGTGTCGTCGATTCACGCCGCAGGCCCCCCGGAAAGTTTCGAGTTCCCTCGGTCCATGGGGTCCGGCTGTGCATGGCTGGATGCAAATGGAGACCGACGACTTGACATCCTGCTGGTTCGTGGGGGGGCAACGATAGCCGCGCAGAATTCCGGGATACAGGCGGAGTTGTATCTGCAGAGTGAGAATGGACGCTTCATCAATTCCAGCGAGACTGCAGGCTTGAGCGGGACGGGATATGGGATGGGGGTCGCCGTTGGTGATATCGACAATGATGGCGACCTTGACGTCTACCTGACAAAGTACGGTCCGGATCAGTTGTTTCTGAATGACGGGACCGGACATTTCACAGACGCCACGCACGAGACTGGCATCGTAAATCCACAGTGGTCAACCGCCGCAGCGATGGTTGACGTGAATCAGGATGGGTGGCTTGATCTTGTGGTCGCCAACTACGTTGACTATTTTCCTGGCACATTTTGTGCTGACGCTGCTGGACGTGAGGAGTTCTGCGGACCTCAGGACTTCCATGGTACTTTCAACCGCCTGTTCCTGAATCGCAGTTCGATCGTCGATGAACGCCTTCGTTTTGAAGACGTTTCGGCCGCATCCGGAATTGCCGCGGAGCCGGGAAAGAGCCTTGGACTTGTTTGTCGCGACTTTGATAACGATGGCGATGTTGACCTGTTCTTTGCGAACGACGGTGAACCAAATCAGTTTTGGATTCAGCATGAAGGAATCTTTGAAAATCAGGCTCATGTGCGCGGGCTTGCTGTGAATCGATTCGGCGAAGTCGAGGCTGACATGGGGACTGTGGTCGGAAACTTTTGCGGCGACGATCACGCAGATCTTCTGGTGACTCACCTGTCCGGAGAAATGAACACACTGTGGCAAGGTAGCGACGACGGCTATTTCGTGGATCAGACATCACAGTTTCAGTTTGGCGCTGCCGGGCTCGCCATGACGGGATTTGGCGTTGTTGCAACGGACCTGAACTGTGACGGACGTCTCGACCTGTTGATCGCGAACGGAAGAGTCAAACGAGATCGGCATCGCACTTCGCAAGGCAACGGCTTCTGGGCGGGCTATGCCGAGAAGAATCAGATCTTTCTGAGATTAGGCGCCGACTTTCAGCAGATTTACGACGGCGGCAGCGGATTTACGGGGCCTGCCGAGGTTTCGCGCGGTCTGGCCGCTGGTGACTATGACGCCGACGGCGACCTCGACCTGCTTGTCACAAGTGTCGGTGCCCCGGCTCGCATTTTTCGAAATGACGCCGCCCGCGTGGGGCATTGGCTGTGTATCGCTACAAGCGATCCGGTCCGACAAAGATCAACTATTGGCGCGCGAGTCACAGTAAATTGTGACGGCTATCGCATATCGGCTGAAATCCTGCCGCATACCAGTTATCTAAGCAGTCATGAGCCGATCGTTCATGTTGGCCTGGGAACATCATCAACTGTCACGTCTATCGATGTCGTCTGGCCGGACGATCCGGTGGCTGTCGAAGAGTTTGCGGTCACTCATGTTGATCAACGAATTGAACTGGTTCGCGGGCAGGGAATCAGGATTCGCGCCAAACGTCATGACGCAGGTGACAGGGAAAGCACTCCATGACTACCAACAGTGATACGTCCGCAGATTCCCCACCGCCCCGGAAAATCCGATGGCTCGTCATGCCGTTTGTTGTTCTGGGTATTGCAGTCATCATCAGCATTGCTCGAAGACCGACGCCTGTGAACTTTCCCTCAGATTTTCTGCCTCCGGGGCTTGCCGCAGATCTACAGGCAGATATTCGGCGCGCTCAGGGCCAAATCAGGGAGGTCCCGTCGGCTCACAATTGGGGCAGGCTTGGCGAGTTGTGCATGGCGCATGAGCTCCTGCCGCAGGCTCAGGTCTGTTTCCGAGAGTCGACGCGACTCGCGGAAAATGACCCCAAGTGGTGGTATCTTCAGGCCGTCATGTTGCAGAAAGTTAATGCACCGGACGCGGTTGACGGATTTCGCACAGCCGTCCGCCTTTATCCAAACGCTCCGGCAGCACATCTGAGACTGGGGCAAACGCTGGCACGAATCGGTCGATTCGACGACGCGGAAGAATCTCTGACAGTTGCCGCAGAGCAATCGAATCAGCATCCCGCTGCCCTGCAGGCACTGGCTCAATTGAAGGTGATGAACTCTGACATCACAGACGCGATTCAACTCATTACACAGGCAGCAAATGATGCTCGCGCAGGCTGGGACATTATGCGTGAATCACAACGAATCATAGCCCTGCGACAGCATGATATCGCCTCTGTTGAACAGCCACGTGTCAACAATACGCGACCATTCGTGACAAAACCGATTTATGACCCATGGCTTGCGGGTGTCGCCGGACGAAGTCCCAGAATTGCTGAGATGACAGCGATGGCTGACAGGCTTGCGGCACAGGGACAACTGGATGCTGCGCGGCGACTCTATGAACGCGTGATAAAGATGGAGGATCGCAATTCACGGCCGCACATTTACCATGCCATGGTCCTGTTGAATTCGGGAGACCTCAATAACGCGATGAGCGAGATTCGAGTGGCCTGCACAATGTTTCCTGATGACGCGTTAGCCTACAGCTGCCGAGGTGCTATTGAAGCACGGCGGGGTGATCTTGATGCAGCGATCAGTTCACTGCGGCAGGCTGTCCTGTTAAAACCGGATTTTGTGGATGCTCACCGTGTATTGCTGATGATGTATCTGCAAAAAGAGTCCCGGTCAGACGTCGAAACGCAATTTCAAACGCTTCTGGCTCTTGATCCTTCGGATCTGCAGCTCAGAGAACAATACATAACGTTCATGGAGAGCCTGCCACCGTGACGTGATTCACGGCTGTTTAGTTTGCCACGTGTTGAACACAGCGTAGCGAATGATATAATGGCGAAGGAGGTTGCATTCAGCTTTCCAGTGAAATTAATCGATTACCTGTAGTTATCAGTTTCCAACACTTGTGAAGTGGAGATTTGCGATGAAGATGTTTCTGGGACTTTCATTGGTTGCTATGGTCATGGGGTGTGGAGGCGGTACGCCAGCGGAAATGACACCCGAAGTAGAGGCGGAACTAAATGCCCAAATGGAGGGCGACATGAGCAGCATGACGGGCGAACTGAGTGAGAACGCGCCCACAAGCACGACGAAGGCCGGAAAAAAATAGCTTTAGATCGCTTTAGATCGAGATGTTCGATACGAAAGAAGCCCGACATTGTGTCGGGTTTCTTTTTTTGTTGAGTATTGAAGCAGTAAAGAAAAGAACCCTGTGGGTTTTTCCACAGGGTTCTTTCTGATTTCCAACGTCAATTTCAAGTCAGCAAGAGGACAGATTCCCGCTCACCTGGTTCGACAATTCCACAAATGGCCTAATACTCACCGATAGTTTCGTGACCATTAGCGGTGTTCAAAGCTCCCCAAACCCCAGCACCACTGCTGTGTGGTGGGGTGAGGCCGACTTCGCCCCTCGTCCCGTAGTCGATGCTATCGGAAAGGAAGCGGACAGAACCATCGGAAAGAAGTCCCTGGGCACCACCTGTGTGCATTGAACTGGCCCCTGGCCAGTTGTTGTTGATGCCAAAGCAATGGATGAATCCAGGATGATAAGCGTACGGAGCAGCCCATTTGCCCCAGAAAGCGACATTGCCACTGGCATCCGGAAACTTAGCTCCCTTGCCGTGGCCTGCATTTGCCATAACGCCCGGTTCGTTGCAGATACCCACCAGGAGTGTGTGGAAAACAGAGTTGTTAGCGCCGCCACCTCTCGGTTCGCCGCCTCCCATCTTGAGATGTCCGGCAGTCCCTGGCTTTGGCTGAAAGGCTCGTGTAGAGGCTTCCATCACCATCAAAGTGTTGCTGGTACCATCCTTGATGTGGTTAATTCTAGTGTGAGTGTTCAGATTAAACACACCGGACAACGGGTGGCCCGGGCGTTTCCACCAGTCGTACCCTTCGCAACCCACATAATTCGTCCATCCAACGTCATGACGATTTGCACCACCACCAAATCCCGGATCTGACGGACACTCAAAGGCTGTTAAACGAACCGATTGAATATTCTTGCCGCCGACCTGTTGATTCCATGCGGGGAGGGAATAGTCGATCTGATTGTACATTGGCGCCTGGTCAACGTACGGCAGGATCATGCTGATCCATGTGTGATTACGAGGCTCCTGAATGGGAGTATTTCCATCGCTCCAGTAAACGCACTGTGGGAAGGTTTGAAAAACGTCATGATAATTGTGGAGACCGAGGCCAATCTGTTTCATGTTGTTTTTGCACTGAGTCCTTCGTGCAGCTTCTCGCGCCTGTTGAACAGCTGGCAGCAACAGTGCAATCAAGATTGCAATAATGGCGATGACAACCAACAATTCAATTAACGTAAAACCTCGTATCCGATTCGTTCGTCTGATCATGTCGTTACTCCTAAAAGACGTAAAATTACTTGGGATTCCCCAACGGCTGGCCCATCACCGTTGACGACGCACTGAGCACAATACACCCAACCTGTTGAAGGTAGCGAATACTCAGGTCAAGTCAAACTCCAATAGCTGAATCAGTCATGATTTGACGGTGTGCTTTCGTTTTTTCCACCACAAGAGTGGCAAGTGAGACTAAAGACTGGCTTTTGGTCATGCCCAGTATTCCGGAGCAAGAAAGAGTCCGACCGGTGAAGATCCATCGGCTTCGCATCTCATTTAAACGAGGAAAAAGAGGCGAATCATCATGCAGACTCTGCCATACGATAATGACCCCTTAAGGGTCAGTACATGAAATTTTTCAATCGTCGCTCAATACTGACGCTCGCCGTCCTTGTGATATCGGCAGTCGTCGGTGTGTTCACTTTTCGCGCCGATCCTGATCAGATGTTGCAGGAAACTCTGCGAGACTCATCCTCTGATCCGCAGCATGTAACCCTTTCCCGACTTGATCAAATACTTCAAATCGCACCCGATCATGTCGACACTCTGCTCAAGCGAGCGGAGTTTTCACTAACCGTTAACGATTCACTGGAATTCCTTGCCAGGGTTCACGACGGAAATGCCGATCGGGTCGGTCGAGCAAGATTTGTAGAGGGCATGTTATTGGTGCAGGAGCACAGGGCACGCGAGGCAGAGGTGTCCTTTCGTGAATCCACCCGGCTGCTGCCAGCGTTCGAAGACCCTCGTGGTCGCCTTATTCCGCTGATGGCGGTACAGCGCAGACCAGAGGCTGTGCGTGAGCAACTGCAGGCTCTTCGTTCAAGGCGGCGACTGACTCTGGCGGAGATGGTACTTTGGCTCACGATTGACGGCAGGCTCACAGCTTTCGAAGAAGCCATTACTTACCTCGAAAAGTTTGTTGATTCTGATGTCAGGGACCATGCGAGCCTCAGAGCGCTGTGTATCTACCTTGCTGAAGAAACTCGTGAAGCGGAGGCCATAACAAAGCTTGAGACAGTTGTGAGTCAGACACCGGATGACGCAGAGTCTGTTGCATTGCTGGGACACCTGTTGCTCGATGCCGGGCGTTCGGAAGAAGCTGCCCGTCTGATGGAGGGTTTCGTTGTGAACTCGGAAACCTCTGTTGCTCAATGGCGGACGTTGGGGCAGTTGGCACTTTCATTGGGAGATCCAGAGCGAGCCGAAACTGCAACTGCATATGCAGTCAGCCGTGCCCCGTTCGAACGGTCAACGGCGTATCGATACTACCGAATTCTGAACGCGCTTGGTGACACCTTAAATGCGGACATCTGGCGAAACCGGTCCGATGTGTTGAACTCGCTTCACGCGGAAGTGGAAACCGTAGGCATCACGATTTTGCGTCAGCAACACGATCCGCGTCCTGTTGTTCGCGTTGCCCGATTATTGATGGAAATCGATCGTCCACAGGCGGCATTGGAATGGATTGAAATGGCACGCTCGATGGGCAGCCAGGACAGCCAGACTCAGGACCTTTTTCGACAATGTACTGAGCAGGTCGCCACCGTCAAGGTGGCCTCGACCGACGCGCCCGTCGTTAAATGGAACGCCTTTGGTGCACTTCGCGGTCCGCTGCACACATCAGTTGCGATCGTCCCGGATGCCACCGGCGTCACGAACATACAGCTCAGCGACCACGCTGCCCCGTACCATCTGGACATGATGTACGAAAACGGGCACACCGGACTCAAATATCTGGTTGAGGCAATGGGTGGTGGCGTTGGCGTGCTGGATTTTGATAACGATGGCTGGCCCGAGTTTTACTTTCCGCAGGGCGGTACGCTGGGAAATGGACCTGTATTGTCGCCAAATTCCGACCGCTTGTTTCGTAGCCGGACGGGTGAGGGTTTTCAGGATGTGTCGGAAGTGGCTGGCATCTCGGAACTCCGTTACAGCCAGGGCCTGGCAGTTGGAGACATCAACAATGATGGGTTTGACGACATCGTTGTTGCGAATATTGGTCGTAACACTCTTTATCTGAATTGTGGAGACGGTACGTTTCAGGACGCAACCGTCGGCTCTGGTCTTGAACGTGCGAACGCAATGAGTTCGAGCATGGCCCTTGCCGACCTGGATGGAGACTGCAACCTGGATCTTTATGTCGTGAACTACGTGGACGGACTGAAAATCTGCCGGGACGACAGGGGGCAGATCGCGACCTGTAATCCCTCATCTCACGAGGCGGCTGCGGATCAGTTGTTTCGAAATCTCGGGACCGGTCAATTTCAGGATGCGACCGCTTCGATATCGTTGAATCGTGCATCAGGAAAGGGGCTCGGGGTCATTGTTGCACAGCTGGATTCGGACATGCAGCCGGAGATCTTTGTCGCCAACGACACGACGCCGAATTTTCTGCTTCGCAATCGTTCGCAGGCCGGCGGGTTGTTGTTTGAAGAACTGGGTTATTCCGCCGGTGTCGCCGTCAACGGCCAGGGGCGAACGGAGGCGGGCATGGGAATCACGTGCGCTGACTTCAACAATGATCAGCGATTCGATCTTTATGTCACCAACTTTCATCGTGAAGCCAACACATTACTTCTGCAGCGCGGCGACGGGATGTTTGATGATGTCACACAGTCAGCCGGGCTCCGTGACCCCACACTTGCTCGGCTTGGCTTTGGAACACAGGCGGTCGATCTGGACCTGGACGGCTGGATGGAACTGTTTGTCGCCAATGGCCATATCGACAATCAGACCGATCAGAACGTCGAATGGAAAATGGCCCCGCAACTTTTTCGCACTGTCAACGGACATGACTGGAGCGACGTGTCGTCGCAGTGCGGCAGTTTTATGGCCATCAAGTCACTGGGCAGGGCGGTTGCTGTCTGTGACGCAAACCGCGACGCCAAACCGGATTTGATTGTGGTCTATCAGGACCGTCCGGTCGCGCTGCTGATCAACGAGACTCCGGATGTTGGAAACGCGATCGTCTGCCACCTGATTGGTGTGTCCTGTAATCGCAGTGCAGTGAATGCTGTGGTTCGATGGCGTTTTGGCGACCAGCACAGAATCACCGAAATTACGGGTGGAGACGGCTATTACTGCAGCAATGAACGCAGTGTGATTCTGAGTCTTGCATCAAGTCAGCAGGCGGACACCATAGAGATTCTCTGGCCCGACGGCACCGTCGATCAACATGAGAATGTTGCGGCGAATGCTGGCTACATTATGCGTCAGGGGATGCCACTGCTGAAGGATTCCTCACGCTGAGAGTTCAGGGACTTGTGGCTTCCGCAGGGGGATCAACATTTTTCGATGGTTTGATCAACTGGAAAAGCAGCCACGAGGCAACAACGGACCACGCGCTGACGCATCCGACGGCGATCACCTGAAACTGCAACAGCGACCAGTTTCCTTCAATTAATCCCACGATTTCCCGACCGTCCCATCGCGTGCCGCCCATGCTTGTCGTCGCAAACAATCCGACCCCCAGCAAACCCATGGCACTGCTTATGCCCAATGTCGCCAACAGCTGTTTTCCCGGGTGAGTCTCATCATCACACGACAGCCTGTGGTAGACAATATTTGCGACAATCGCTGCTCCGCAACCGAGCACCAATGCCGATTGAGTGAGGATCAGGCCGGCGGACGGTGCCACGGCCGCGACACCAGCCAGCATTCCGGATGCCGTTCCGTTGGTGAACGGGCGTTTCCACAGGAAACTGTTGCAGAAGCTCCAGGCCAAAAAGCCAACGGCAGAACCCATCAGCATGTTCAGCAACGCGGCAATCGAGCGGGCGTCGGCGTGAAATGTGTACGCACTGACATGCAACGAAAGTCCGAGCCACAGCAAGAGAATTCCCACGGCCATGTGACGATCGGACGTCGACCGTGTGGACGGTGTCTTTAGTGCAGACAAGCCCAATACCGCCGAACAACCTGAGGCCAGAAGGGGGAGCCCGATACTGAAGTCGACGGAACCATATTGCTCCAGCCAGCCGTCACCGGCGACAGCATGAGCGACAGGTGCGTATACGAAAATGCTCCACAACAGGCACAGGAGCCCCAGCCGAAAGCCGCCGTACCAGTTGGACCACATCATACTCAAGGGCAGCACAACGATCAAAAAACTGGACCAGCGAAGGCAGCATTCCAGTACATGAGGCAAGTGGTAGTTTGGGCGTCGCGCCGAAAATAACGGTTGCCCCGTTGCGGGTACGGGAATTACACGGGCCATAAGAAAGTAGTCTGAATTGCCAATATATCCGCCGCGACCATAGAGATGTGTTTCGTCAGATTTTGCATCTTCAATCGCCATCATTTCCTGTAGCGACAGCATTGGCCTGGGATTCGGATCGAACTCGGGAACCGTGCCGAGCGATGGACCAAAGCCGAGCGAATAGACACACAGACCCCATGCGACGGTCAGCATCGCGGCCAGGTGTGGTAACGTCCGCCAGAATGCCTCCGAAGGCGAGCTCTTCAACTGCGATCCGAAAACAAGGAAAACGCCCGCAAGGTACGCCAGTAATGAAACCACCGATGCAAGGCAGATCCATCCGAGATCTCCGGAGTCAAAAATAGTCTGGTATCGAATCATGGGGTTGTCCGCATTCCTGTTCCCGTGCCGCGTCGCAGGGTCCGATCCCTGTCGACTGGTCCTCCAGCGAAGACTTCGGCACATTCCTCAACCGGTCCGTCAGGCCAAAATACCACGATGCGATCCACCGACGTTTGATCCCCAAGGCCGAAATGTACTCGCAGATCATGGCTGGCCAGAAAACTGGTGCACGGAGCTACAACAGATGTCCACGAGTTTTCGCCACATTCAATACGAATCCTGGCGCCAATCGCGTCGCGCCGAGTCCTGTCGTCGACTAATCGAAATCGGATCCAGTGCCCCAGCTTCGGAAACTCATTTCGGTAGAATCGGGCTGGACTGCCGGAATTGGTTACTAACAGATCCAGATCACCGTCTTCATCAGGATCACCATACAGCAGACAGCGGGCAGAACCGACTGCCCGTGTGAAGTCGCCACCATCGTCAATTGTCCCGTCACGCAGGATCGCTGAACCCGTTGACATCATCAGCAGGTTTTGATCGGCATAGTCTCGCCAGTACGCGGCGTCATCAACAATACTCTGGTAACGCACCTGCAGCCTGTCTTCGCCATGCGGAGCAAACCCCGAGTGGCATGGAATAACGAGGCCATGCACCATCGGCAAGTCCAGCCAGCCATCGTGATCGAGGTCCACCAGCACCGCTCCCCAGCCTGTGTGTGACATGGTTGTCCGAGCCAGACCGCTTGGAAGCGTGCCGTCATGGAAGAATCCGTCTCCCCCATTCAGGTATAGAGTGGTTGTCTCGGAAGACAGATGCGTCATCACAAGATCCAGCGTCTGATTGCGATCGATATCGCCGACGGCAATCCCCATGCCTGCCTCAGCGGCCCCTGCCTGATTTAGAGCAAGCCCGCGCTGAACTGCCTCTTCGGTAAAAGTGCCGTCCTGCCCGTTAACCCAGAAACGATTGGGTTGCCCGTCATTGGCGATCAGAATATCAGGCCAGTCATCACCTGTCAGGTCAACGGTGACCGCTGCGAATCCGAAGCTTGTTACCTGGGACATGCCGGCTGCTTCTGTTACGTCACGAAAATCCGGCACCAGTTCCCCCGAATCCAACACCCTGCGCAATCCCTCGTTGTGATACAGGCGATCGACGGTCGGTGCAAACTTATGCGGACCACAATAACTGACCAGGTCTCGATTAATTCCGCAGGCGACCTGATGATCATATTCCTTGTCTTGAGTGTAGTTCGCGACAATCAGATCCAGCAGTCCGTCACGGTCGTAGTCAAACAGGCTTACACCTGTCCCCCATTCCGTTTCGCTGATTCCTGCCTTCTCCGCCACGTCGTGAAATCGGAAGTTGCCGTCATTCAAAAGCAGCCGATCCTGACCAACACACGTGACGTACACATCCGGGTCACCATCGTTGTCAACGTCGCCTACCGCGCACCCCATGCCGAAACCAAGGTCCGCTAAACCTGCGTCCGTAACCTCAATTAACGTACCCTCCGACGTACCTCGATACAATCTCCAGTCCGTTTTCGCCGATGGAGGAAGTTCGCCCCGAGTGCCAGGTGAACGCTCACCGTTGATCATCAGCAAATCCAGTATTCCATCGTCGTCGAAGTCACACCATGCTGCTCCGGACCCAACGGACTCCGGAACATAATAGCTGCCAAGCGGACCGACCACGTGCACAAAATCCAGGCCAAGTTCGTCCGTCGCATCGATAAGTGTTACAGATGTGGCCGCTGCAAATGGTTCTGATTCAATACATCCGTACGCTGTTGTCGTTTCAGGGGCGTCAGCACTTGTGGGCAGCTTCTCAAGTGTCGCTCGTTGATGGCGAACAAATACGACACTCCCAATTCCAATCGCGACTACCAGACATGCAATCCTCATCCAGGGCATTGAAAATCGTGTTATTTCGCCCACAAATCGGTAGCCAATTCTGATAGTTACAGCGTTCACATGATTATGACGTTGCAGAATACCGCGTGGAGATCTGGATGCAAAGGGACGGAAGGACGGAATTCGATCTGGAAAACCGGCGTCTGGCCGGAGTGACTCAGCCTGCCCAATGAATGGATGTCCAGGAGATTCACCCACATACACGCCGACGTCATTCTGAAAGACGGTACGGTCTTGCAACGGCTGCACAGATTTCCGGTATCAGTTCAGCAGCGTTGGTCGTGTTCCGAGACCGCTATCGTAAGAAGCGTCGGAATTAGTTCAGAATTCAAAGTGAATTCCGAGGTCCAGCGTGTGCTGATGGAAGCTGCTGCGCGACACCTTGAGCGACGGGAAGACGCCGTCACGCGGACGTGAGAGCCAGGTGACCTGTTGCCCGGGGTCCGCCACTTTGCCGATCCACGTGAACGTCCAGCCTGTGCGGAATGTTGCGTGCTCCAGCATTGGGACGTCTCGCAGTACTGGTATTTTTTCGAACAGCGGAAGTTCCGCCCGGAAAGACTGTTCGAACATGGGCGACACGTGAGTTGATGTGCTGCTGTCCGTGAAGGCGTTCTGAGTCAGCTGGCCATCTGCTGTCGTGGTATCGAACAGGTCTGCAAGGACCGTGATTCCATTCACGAGGTCGGTTGTAACCGTGTCGCCGATGTTATCTCCGGCAAGAGTCGATTTTTCGTTGTTGAACAGGGCACCCACTCTTGTCGACCCGTTGAGAGAAAGATTGCCGCGTTCCCCAACGGAGTACTCGAAGCCGATTTCCGGGCCACCCATCGTGCTGCGAACTTCGCTGGAAACGAACGAGCGGATCAGGATCTCCTCCAGGACGTTGGGAGTTCTGTCAGTGAAGGCAAGTGTCCCGTTTTCCTCAACGTTGTCGATCACAAAATCGTCATCATCATCCACTCCATCGGGAACACTAAACAGGTAGTCAAGGCCTGAGTCGACGCCCCGAAAGTTCATCGATTCGTTAATTCCGAAGAATCGCCCGCCGATGATCGGTCGGACCTGCAGCGAGTCGTCTTCATAAACCGGCGAAAAGGAAACCTGAGCACCACTGCCGTAAGTTTCGATGGTGTGTTTAAGTATATAGTCCAGATCAAACAACTGCGCAAAACCATCGATATCGATGCCATTGTGCATCGGAATGCTGCCGTATGGGTACAGACTTCTGTCCAGAACGTCGTCGGTGCCGCCCAGAATACCGAACGGCTCGGCATTTGCTGCATCAAACAGTCGAGCGTTCAGGATTCGTGTTTCGAGAATCTCTCGTTCGTCGAGATATCTCAGGGAGTCCGGCACGGCAGGGTTTGCGACTCCACCGGTTGCTTCCAGAAATATGGCGTCCGTAGAACCAAGAACGGATACAAAACTTCTGCGCTGCTCATTCAGGAGGGCTCTGCCATCATACGCCGCTGAGTCTCTGCCATCGTATTTCACGTTCCACGAAAATCCCCAGCCGGTTCTGTTTTCCAGGCCACCGCTCAGTCGAATTCCGTCGCGCCAGTATGCCTTAATGGCCGATGCGTCACGCTCCTGATATGTAGGCAGGAACATGATGTCCGGAAATCCAGGGGCATTGTTGACAATCGATTCCTGCAGAAACGTTGCTGCCGTGGAATCACCCCATAGGCCACTTAGTGTTCGCGACTTCGTGCGAGTGTAGTCCACATTGAAGTAGAAATCGTTCAGGCTGGCCCCTGGGCCAAAGCCCCCAAGGGCTCGTTTGAACCAGAGTCCGTCGGTGTTGAAGTGCTGCTCAAACGCCATGTCAAACGGTGAAATCATGGGGTTTGACTGAAACGACTGCGGCATTCCCTGAGCCGCCGTGGCCGAATAGGCTGGCTGTTGTCCGGCCATATTTGCCGGACCCGCAAAGGACGGAAAGTCCATCATCTGCTGTGCACGACTTTCTGCTGACATCGAAATGGCCAACAGCAAGGGCACTATGTGTTTCAGACGGTGCCAGTTCCGCATTGATCTATCCTTCAGAAGCCACAGTTTTCGTTGGCTTTTTTGCGTCTCCTTGCGATCACGACACTGCCGTTACGTAACGACAGACCAAGCGCGTTGAGACGATCTTGTGGGTAGTATCGGTCAGGCAAATTGTGAAACTGTAGGGATTGTTCCGGTAGTACCGTTTTTTCCACGCATGACGGATGTGCCGAATCTGCTGATTACCGAACCAGCTCGAGCACGGATCCGTACAGTCCAGGCGCAGCGGCCAGCAGACTGGTCTTATTCAGTGGCAGGTCGGCGCCACTGCAGGTCGTCACTTTTCCTCCTGCTTCTTCCACCAGCAGGCGACCCGCAGCGAAGTCCCATGGCGACAATTGATACTCAAAGAAGGCGCCAAACTGTCCGGACGCCACCATCGCGAGGTCCAGAGATGCCGTGCCAAATCGTCGAATGCCACGGATCTGCTGCTTAAACAATCGATCGATGGCGGCCAGTGTGGCTTCCATCATTGCGCCACGGTCGTAATAAAAGCCCGTCCCGATCAGGACCTCGTCCAGGGTTGTCTGCTTCCCGACGTGCAGGGAAATGCCGTTGTGCGTGGAACCCCTGCCGCGTTCCGTGACGTACCAATCCTGCCGCAGCGGATTAAAGATGACGCCGCACTGGGGAATTCCGTTGGCATAGTAGGCGACCGACACGGCAAAATGGGGAATGCCGTGTGCAAAGTTCGTCGTGCCATCAAGGGGATCAACGATCCAGAGATGTTCTGCGTCTGTGTCGTCGGAATTCTCTTCTTCACCCAGAATTCCGTGGTCAGGGAAATGTGATCGAATCACTTCGGCAATCGCCCGCTCGGCGTTGATGTCAGCGTCTGACACCAATTCCACAGAGCCGCCCTTGGTCCGCATGGATAGTCCGCTCTGAAAAGAATCGGACAGGATTTCACCGGCAGCAAGTGCCGCTTCTTTAGCAACGTCGACAGAGTTCACGGTGTTCATTCTGATCAAAAGGTCGGACGGTCGCGGGCCGCTGAGGAAAAATGATCGACGGACCAGCGCATGTCGCGTGGGGATGCTGTTTTCCCGCGGCTGTGTTAATCGTCCGCGATCGGAGCAGGCTCGAAGTCCGATTCGTTCACCCAGCCCGCTTTGACTTTTTGGCCTGCCGTGAACTTTTCGTAGAAGCCATTGCCGTTTTTGTCTGCGTAGGAAAACTTTTCGAAGTAACCTGGTTCTCCCAGTATTCGCGGGTCTTTTTCTGCGGTCAGCGTGGCCAACAGTTGCCTGTTCAGTTTTTCCTTCTGCGGCGCGAACATTGGGCTGTCTGCCAGGTTTCGCATGCAGTACGGGTCGTCTTCCACAAAATACAGTTCTTCGGCGGGCCGCTTGCCGAACGACATTTTCCAATAGCCGGCGGTATCGGGGCCGGTTCGACGGGCATTCAGAATCTCCGTTTTTGTTGGGCTGCCGTCACAATTCAGATAGCCTGTTTCCGGGTTACCGGCCGGCCAACGTGACGCTTCGTAGTTCTTCACGTACAGCCAGCCGTCCTTGACGATTCCACGAACCGGATATCCCTGGTCATGCGGTCGACCAATGTCGTGACGCTCCTTCCCAAATACGACGAAGTCTCGGTGGAATTGCTGTGGTGCTGCTGCCGGCGAATCGTTTTGTTCTGAACTCAACAGGGGCAGCAGACTTCTGCCAGGCGTCGCAGCCATTCCGGTGTCGTCCCAAGTCAATCCTGCGGCTTCCATAATCGTTGGTGCGTAATCAATGAAACTCACGAAATCGCTGATGGTTCGACCTGGCCTCGCAATCTGTTGCGGCCACATGATTGCCAGTGGCAAATGATTGCTCATTTCATATGCCTGCCCTTTTACTCGCGGAAAGGGCATGCCGTTGTCAGCTGTGACAATGACAAGTGTGTTCTGCAGTTCGCCGCGTTCTTCCAACGCCGTCAACATGCGGACGAGGTGATGGTCGAAGTGCTCGATTTCCAGAGCGTAGTCCAGCATGTCGTTGCGGATCGTGTCGTTGTCGGGCCAGAATGGTGGGACCTGATCGATGTCGTCGAGCGATTTTCCCCCGACGCTGACGCCTGTCCCGTATTCGTAGCGCCGATGCGGTTCCGTGCTGCCGTACCAGAAACACCACGGACTCTGCTGACGATTGTCGTTCAGAAATGCGTCGAAGTTGCCTGCGTAGTCGTTGCGGCTGATCGCTTTCGTCGGCGGTGGAAGGGTTTTTGAGTTGTATTTCCTGCCAGTCAGCTGCCGCAGTTTGCCCTGCTTCTCCTTCGCAATACCCGGAGCCCAACCTTTGCCGGTGGAACCCACGTGGTACCCGTTTTTTGACAGCACTTCGACATAACTACTGAACTGAGTGGGGAAAAAGGGCCAGTGGTTGCAGGCTTCTTCCAATTGCCACGTATTGCGCCCGGTCAGAATGCAGGCTCGGGACGGAGCACATTTAGCGTTGGGCGTATAGGCGTTGGCGAATAATAAGCCGTCTTTTGCCACGCGATCGAATCCAGGTGTGTTCACCCATGAACAGCCGTAGGCACCAGCGTGCATCCACGATTGGTCATCGGAAATACAAAACAGGATATTTGGGCGGTCGTCGTCGGCTGCGTTAATGGAGTAACCGTGCAGAGACGTCGCACAAAGCAGAAGTACACGTAAAAACATTGAAAAATCCGAAAGCGAGTGCGGGAAAGACGATATTATGGTGACGAAACGTGGGTCATTTCGCCAGCGAGCGATTTGGTGGGCGACCCCCGGTGATGTTGCGTTTGATTTGGATGTTCGTCTTCTTAATGTGTCGATATAAATCTGGCACGTGGTAGCGAATCGCTCATGTGCGATTCGGCGACAAATGGTTGTCCGGCTCGCATTCATCAATTCCGAGCGTTAGCTCGCATCCGTCGGCGGTCGGCACCGCCCTGACAAAGAAGACGAAATGTTAGGCGCGTCAGACATATATCATTATTCCAAGTCCGGGATGATCCCATCCACGGCCAGAAGATCTCGCTGGCGTGCCATGGCACGACGGATTGTTCGCCGCAGCCAGCAGATGAATTCGCTCACTGATGACGAACTGATGGCTGCTGGCCGCAAGCTGCGTTGGGAAGCCAAAGCCGGAACGGCTCTGGACAAGCTGCTGCCGGAAGCCTACGCACTTGTGCGGCAGTCGGCTCGTCGCGTGCTGAAGATGGAGCACTTCGAAGTACAGGTCATGGGAGCCATCGCCCTGTTCGAAGGCCACATTGCCGAAATGCAGACCGGCGAAGGAAAGACACTGACGGCCACGATGCCCTCGTTTCTGCGGGCACTGCCGGGGCACGGAAGCCATGTCATAACTGTCAACGACTATCTGGCCGAACGCGACTGTGACACGATGGGCCCGGTTCTCA
>JAPYTO010000110.1 GCA_029941865.1 Fuerstiella sp.
GCAGCTGAATGTCATATTCGATGTTGGCATCAAGATCTGCCGAATACGTCTGGATGTCGTGATCGCGAACCTCGCCAACAAGGTTGCCCAGTTCCTTCAGAAAATGGCGTATCGAAACCAGCCAGCCTCGGATGTGTTCCTGCTGCTCAGCGTCCTGCGGCTCGGACGTGACCTGCTGCGAAAGCGCGACAGCGGTGCTGCCCCACAATGAACCCAGCGTGTGCAGGAACTTCAGTCGTGGTTCGATTTCCCGATAGATGATCTCAAACTCAGTCGTCCCGGGGCCATAGCCTTCGTCAACAGTGTCGCCTTCAACTCCGTCATCCGCACTGTCGCGGAAGACCACGTTGTCGTACGCCGCCTGAAACAGATCGGATTCCTCGTCTTCTTCGTCAAACAGATGGTCAAGATCCAGACCTGCGTCGTTTTGATCCGATTCCCCTTCGCCACTTGACGAGTTGCGGTGACGGTCAACAAATTCCTTGAGCGACGGGACAACCCAGAAGGTATCGGCATTCGCTTCCAGAAAGGCGAACAGCCGCCGCAGCATCTGCCTCTGCTGAGGCTGGTCAGGATTGGAGTTGATCGCACGAAGCAGGCTGTGTAGCAGGCTGTGCATCGAGTGCTTGCCCGATTCCAGCCCCATCCGGTCAGCTTCACTGAGCCATTGCATCAGCAGTCCCAGCGCAGCCACCTGGTCATTGCGTTCAATCAAGGCGTGAACCACCTGAGCAAAGCTTCGTGGTGATTCAAAGTTGCCGACGTGCTCTCGCCAGAATGAAATATCGCCGGCGGACTCACCGGCCGTCCTCCATTCCGCCAGTGCTCGAGCCACATGTTGAGCGGCCGTCAATGACTCGTCACCGCGCACTTCGGGAAGGTCAGAGACCGTCGTTGTGGCGTAGCTGTCCCATTCTTCGGCCAGTGTTCGGAATTCGGTTTCGACAGACAGATGAATTTCCGTTTGCCCGGCGGCCGCGGCTTCCGCCATGATCGCCGACGACGCATCAAAGAGCTGCTCGATCACTTCGATCAGCACTTCCACGCGGTTGTCGGGAATCGCATCCTCACGCGCGATGAATAGGGGAAACATTCCCTGAAAGCCCAGCACATTCCACGGATCAACGATAGCACCGCACTGAATGCCTCGGTGAAGCAGGTCGATGCACTCGGTCAGCAATTCATGAGCCGTGGCAAGTTCGCCGCCTCTGACTGCGCGATGAATAAGCATCAGCCCTGACTGCAGTTCCGATTCAAATCTGGCAGACACACACGGAATCACGGCCGCTTCTTCACAGGCCGCCCGTTCAAAACCCAGCGACGCGTAGAATGCTGCCAGGTGTCGATGCTGTACCTGATTGGCACCGTACTGCGACAGATACATGTTCAACTGATGACGCACATGTCCGAATGGCTGCCTTGATTCCTCGGCGCTGGCGATCAGACGTTGACGACGACTGCCGGTGCTGGTCTCCAGCAGTGCCTGATAAAAATGATCGCGTTGCCGCGCGACCATTGGCAGCAGCGATGTCAGCGACACAGAGGAATCGTACGTTTCCGGGCCGCTGCCACTGATTGCCGAAGCCATCAGAATCGTCCCTGCCAGCACAGCCGAAGCATCAAACAGTCGTTCTTCTTCCGGGATCTCCGTTGAGACATCCATCCACCGCTGCAGCGAATCAAGGATGATGCGACGGATGATGAATCGTCGGTAGAAGCCCTTCGTGTCGATGACCTCCGGATCCCATTCGCCAAACATGTAGTTCGTGCGTTTGTTGACCGGATGCAGGTGGTCGTGAGCGCGAATATCCAGACTCAGTTCATCCAGATGTTCGAGGCTGAAATGTGCCGGAGCTGTCATGTCCTCCGGTAGCTGCCTGATAAAATCAAGAGTCGCTTCGATCAGCCGCTGATACGGACCGGTAGCCGTTCCCACGTCCTGCCAGTACAGCGGCACGGGACAAAAACGCTCATGGTCAAAGACCTGCATCCGTCGGTCATTTTCCAGGATCGCAACAGGGCGATACCCGACGTAGCAGTTGAGTTGCTTCAATGTGTCCGTCGTCAGCGCGTCAACGTCATTCCAGCCGACAGTCGTTCCGGCACAGAGCGTTGCTTCAAAAACGCGGGCCAGAAACAGCGGTTGGCAGACATCCACCGGTTTCAGATGAAACAGCAGATCTTCGTGATGCTGTATGTATGCAGGAAACAGAACGTCAAATGTTGTTTCGATGACGCGTTTTGCCTGGTCAGTCTGCTGAAACGCCGATTCACCGGATCCCGCCAGGCTGTGCAGTTCGCCCAACAGGTGATCTCGGATCTCGGACAACTGGCTGCCAAAATCGCGGAACCGAAACAGCTCGTTCAGGCAGGCGCGAAATCGGGATCCGGGCGTACCGTCTGAGAAGTTCAGATAGCCCAGCAGATCGCGATAGCACTGTCTCCGAGAATCGGCTGCATCTGCATCAGGAACGGACATTCGTGGAGCTCGCGGTATCTGAAAACGGGGTGCCTTCTGGCAACACCATTGTTGGATGAATTGTTGCGAAAATCAGTGTCAGGGGAAGCTCTGATTCATCGGGACGTGACTTCAACTTCAAAATCACGCGTCAAGTAACGTTCGTGAGGGGCAGGACATAGGACAACAGGATCGTCATCAGAAGACTGACGCCGCCAAGCACCAACAGCAGCGGAGTCCATGTTTTCAACGCTTCGGTCTCACTCAGACCGCTCATTTTTGCAACAATCCAGAAACCGCTGTCATTCATCCACGAACCGATCAGAGAACCCGCCCCGATGGCTGTCGCAATGTAGACCATGTTAAAACCAAGCTCGTCCGGCGTCAGATTCATAGCGGCCATCATCGCGGACACGGTGATCATGGCAGTCGTGCTGGATCCCTGAGCAACCTTCAGCAGAGAGGCCATGCCGAATGCCAGGAAAATGGAAACCAGGCCAACAGACCCACTGTCTTCAAACGCAACCTGAATATCACCCGCAATACCGGTCACCTTCAGCATTGCTCCAAACGCACCCCCAGCCGCCGTGATCAGAATCACAAGTCCACCGCTCAACAATGCAGTTTCGACGGCGGCGGAGAATTCCCTGCCTTCAGGTTTCTTCAATCGAACCCAGGTGACCAGGGCCACGGCCATCGACATCAGCAAAGCGAGCGATGGGTTGCCGAGAACCTCAGTGAAGGGCTTGATACTGTCAAAGATGTTGGGCGTTGTTGTTTCTGACAACAACGTGCCAACCACCGTATCGCCAGAAATCAAAGCGACAGGCAGTATCACTGGCAGCAGTGCTTCCCAGAGAGGCATCTGAGATTCTTCATAACGTGGCGTGGCGGCGGCGTCAGACGCAGCATCTCCCGAATCGGTATGGCTGGACCCGGCAGCCGGCTCCTGTTCGACAAGCGATTCAATGGTGACTCGTGCATCGACAAACCGGGCGAACGCGATCCCGGCGACAGCTGCCGGCATGCCTACAAGGGCGCCTACAACAATCATCAGCCCCACCGAGATATCGAGCGTGATGGCCATCGCCAGGGGCCCCGGCGTTGGCGGAACCAACGTGTGAGTGATGGCCCCTCCCGCACAAATCGCCATCACGTACAGCAGAAAATTCTTTCCGGTCTTGCGGTACAGCGACCGAGCCAGCGGCACCAGCAGGTAGAAAACGGTGTCGAAGAAAACCGGAACGGACAGAACAAACCCGCTGCCCATCAACGCCCACGGAGCACGCTTTTCGCCCAGCAGCGCAAGGGACGCCTGTACGATTCTGTCCGCCGCACCGCTCCGCATCATGGCCTCGCCGATCACGGCAGCAAACCCAATCACCAATCCGATTTTCCCAGCGGCCACGCCAAACTCCGTGGCCACTCGCGAAACTTTCTCCGTCATCTCGCCATCCGCCAGAAAGCTGACCGCCAGCGCTGCGGTAATCAAAGCGATGAACGCATTGATCCGCAGTTTGATGATCAACCCAAGGACGATCAGAATTCCAATCGCGACAATGACGTAAGATGGCATAAGCCTCATTTCCCAAAAACTGCACAACCGATGATGAAGAAAGCACGGTGCCGCACCGTTTCAACGGACGGCTCCGGTGGAATTGAGACTATTTTGCGTACTCGATTGTTCGTGTCTCTCGCAGTACGGACACCTTAATTTCGCCTGGATAAGTCAACGCTTCTTCAATGGCATTGGCAATGTCACGTGACATCTTCTTTGCCTGGCGGTCATTGATCTGATCCGAATTCACGATAATTCGTATCTCGCGACCGGCCTGTACGGCGAAGGCCTGTTCGACGCCGGGGAACCCGCAAGCAAGGCCTTCCAGTTCCTCCAGACGCCGCACATATTTTTCCAGCGTCTCACGCCGAGCACCCGGACGGGCTGCCGAGATGGCATCGGCAGCAGCCACCAGCACCGTATAAATGTGCTCCGGCCGGATATCGTCGTGATGCCCCGCGGCGGCATGAATCACCTCTTCACATTCGCCGTATCGTTTCAGCAGCTCTGCTCCGACAGCGGGATGTCCACCTTCCATTTCATGGTCAGCGGCTTTGCCGACGTCATGCAGGAAGCCGCAGCGGCGGCCCAGCGTGGCATCCAGACCAAGTTGCTCCGCCAGCAGCCCCGTCAGATGTGCGACCTCAACTGAGTGCTGACGAACGTTCTGGCTGTAGCTGACTCGGAAATGCAGCCGCCCCATCAGATGGATCACCTTTTCGTGGAGTCCCCGAACCCCGGCTTCTTCGCACGCTTCGATTCCCAGCTTGCGAATGTGCTCGTCCATTTCTTTCTGAGTTTCCGCAACCACCTCTTCAATGCGAGTGGGGTGAATTCGCCCGTCCTGGATCAGCTTGGCCAGTGACAGCTTGCCGATTTCGCGACGCACACTGTCAAAGGCAGAGATAATGACCACGCCCGGCGTGTCGTCGACGATCACATCGACACCGGTTTCCTTTTCGAAGGCGCGGATATTGCGTCCTTCGCGACCGATGATGCGGCCCTTCATTTCGTCGCTGGGAATGCCGACGGTGGAAACTGCGATCTCGGACGTATGCGCCGATGCATATCGCTGCACGGCCATACCGATAATTTCTCTGGCCTGCCGATCGCATTCGGTCTTCACGTCCGACTCATGCTTCATGATCAGCGCACCGACTTCGTCGCTGAGTTCGGTTTCCAGACGTTTCAGCAGCAGAACCTTGGCCGCGTCGCGGTCGAGTTCGCTGATCTTATACAGCTGTTCCTGTTCGTCCTTCAGCAGCCGATTCAACTCGTTCTGGCGGGCTTCCATGGCTTTGGAACGGTCGCTGAGTTTCTGCTGCGTCACCTGCAGCATCTTCTCTTTCTTGGCAAAGTCGTTGGTCAGCTCCTTCAGCTGCCCGTCACGCTTGTCAATTTTCCGTTCGCGTTCACGCAGGCCGTCGCGAGATTCTTCGAGCTTCTGCTCAAGATTTTCACGCCGCTTGAGCATCTCTTCCTTCAGTGCAATTTCCTGATCACGGACCTGATTTTCCGCTTCACGTTTTGCCTGTGCAACAATTTCGTCGCCGGTTCGGTATGCGCGGCCTTTGATGATGCGGTCTACAAAAAAACCGATCGCCAGACCCACGCCGCCTGCGATCGCAGGCACGATGTAATCCATGGAATCGTCCTATTTAAAATGGACGGTTCCTGTCCACAATCATCAGGATGATCGCGTCTCAGAATGACTGTCGCTGTCCCGGAAAGGACAGGGGGACACAACGAAGTGCTTCAACAACAGTACATCGAGTTAAACCATTCACCGGCAGCCGGTTGTCGTCGCTCGGTCCTCCGACAGAACACGTGACACAGGCAATCAGCGAGCCTGGCCACCAATTTGCAATTCCTGTGTCCGACAGTTGCTGCGCGCGAAAAGCAATGACCACGGCACGGAAGTGTTGCACGACGGTCTTTGACATCGTCGCCGATACTTCCAAAACCTGACGGGCGCACAACAACAGACTAAGGAAAAGCAGTGTGAGAAGTGAGAGTGACATGTAACAAAGAGAGGCAGAGTGAATGGGCTTGCAAACTCAAGGTGACTGCTGGAAAAAGCGAGTCTGTCTTTCTGAGGTTCGAGGCAGGAGCCGACGACCTTGATTCAAAATCCAGCCATTTTGACAGTAAAAGAACGACTGTTAAGATGGCAACCGCCTCATGCTATCAAAGCAACCGGACTGGTCAACCGGCACAGAGGATTCCGACGGTTCCGGCTTGCAACAAACGCGACAGACCCTGCTTCCCACGCTCGAGGGGCCAATTTTGACGAATTCTTACCGGATATTCCAGGTAAACCGCGAAGTATGGGCGTGTCTCGGGGGGGGAACGAAAGTCAGAGTCCCGGTCTTTGACAAAGGCCGGGACTCTGTCGTTGGGACATTCGTCGCCGATTGGCAATTTGAACTCGCGCATTCCAGCAACGTCTTCCGAGAAGTTTCCCAGTGACAGAATTAAGATCACTTCCTGAGCAGCTTGAATCGGGCTACGCCGCGGCAGACTGCCGTCCGGAAAATGGGCTGTTGCTGGCAGTTTCGGGAGGAGCCGACAGCGTGGCGTTGCTGCATGCGACCGTCGCCATCCGGGCACAGCACTGCGAGCAGATTGTTGTTGCCCACGTGAATCACGGGCTGAGAAGTGACAGCAGCGACGACGATGCGGAGTTCGTACGCGGTCTGGCAAATGAATTTGGGTTGGCGTTCAAGCTGCTGACCGTGCCGAGAGGCAGCCTGGAACAGGTCAGCGACGGTTCGCTTGAAGAGGCCGCTCGCCAGCGTCGCTATGATTTCCTGGCGGAAACAGCGACGAAGTGTGGACTGGCAAGTGTCGTGACCGCCCATCACATGGACGATCAGGCCGAAACGGTTCTGCACAATATCCTTCGCGGCACCGGACTGCGGGGTTTGCGCGGCATGCAGCGGAGTCGCCCCCTGGCAGACGGAGTCCAGCTGGTGCGTCCCATGCTGGAGTTACGACGCTGTGACATCGTTGAATATCTATCGGCAGCAGAGCTGGCACATTGCACAGACCATTCCAATCAGGACACCGACTTCACACGGAATCGCATCCGGCAGCAATTGCTTCCGACACTGACAAGCGATTTCAATGCCTCCGTGGATCGAAATCTCGTGTCTCTGGCACAACAGGCCGAACAGACGATTCAGGCGATGGACTCGCTGGCCGACAGAATCCTGTCTGAAGTCGTTCTGGAGCGGCAACCAGACGTCTGCCGTCTGGACAGAACAAAACTGGCCGCATGGCCACGTGACGTGGTTCGCCACGTCATGTCGGTGTTGTGGATTCGGCAGGACTGGCCGCGTCAGAAAATGACGTTTCGACATTACTCAAGGCTGGCAGAACTGGCGTGTCTGGATGACGACATTCGCGAAGACTTTCCAGGCAACGTCCATGCCTGGTGTTCCGACGACATGGTGCGACTGACTCGGCACAACGTCGTCGGCAGGTAGCCTGCTACAGGCCGGCATTGTCCGCTCACCAAGGAAGCATGCTGGAATTGCATAACCTCGAAGGACGTTCAACAAAAAACGGGAGCGGCGATTGAATCACCACTCCCGTTAGCTCGTCACTAATAGCCGGCAGGACCGTCTAGGCCTCTGAAAACTCTCCAGCTGCCACTTCCGCAGCCACAGCGTCGTCATCAGAAATTTTCAGTGCGCGGTAGCCGCCAATGCCCTTGAAGTACAGCAACAGCAACAGATACACGCCCGCCATAGCAAGCGGAATGAGCGAATCCGTTCGCAGTACGTGGCGATCACCGCGTATGTCAGCTGCCGCAACAGTTGCCTGGTCTTCGGTCCGCTGATCCTTTTCGATCTCTTTCAGATCGCCCAGTTTTGTTCCATCCAGGCCGGTTACTTCGGCGAATCCAAGAAACTCACTTGGCGTATCTGACTTGTATTCTTCGTACAGTGCCTGATCGACTTGTGCGAGTTCCTCACCAGCATAGCGGTCCTTGAAATACCCAAGGCCAGGTGAGCCAATCAGACCGGCAGACATCATGCCGATGCCGCCCATGATGCTGATGGCGACGGCACCGGTTCGAGGAAATCGGTCGGAGGCGACGGCCAGCATTGTTGGCCAGAAGAACGTCTTTCCAATTGCATAAACCGAAAGCGCTGCAACCGCGCCACCGAAGGCAGTGATGCCACTCGTCAGATTCAGGCCAATGCATCCCAGAACGGCGCAGATGCACAGAATCCCCATGGGTGAAAGCTTCAGGGTCTTTTCGATCCAGTGGGCACAGAACCGGAGAGCGAACATCACCGCAGAAGTCCAGACAAACAGAATTTTCCCTTCCCCCGGACTGAGGATATTGCCCGTAATATTCTGTGCCCATTGGTCTGTACCGAGTTCCACAGCACCGACCAGAGCATGTACTCCGAACAGAACAAACAGCAACCAGTGGCCAATCGCCCCTTTGGTCAGAATTCCGATTCCAATTAGCAGGGCGAGGCCAGTCCCGTAGGCAAGTGGATCCGCAAATCCGAGGGTTTCCTTGCAGAACAGGAACACGAAATAGCTGATGACTGCACCGCCAAGGATGCCAACGTCCTTTAGCATCTCGCCAAGCGACAATCCTTTTTCAGATGCCTCAGACCGAGGGAACTTCTGCCCCATGAACATGACGCCGTACGCAACCGTCGGAATTAGATAGAGTGCCAGTTGCGACTTCCAACCCCACGAATCACCCAGCAGCCAACCTGCAATACCGCCAGCTACGAGGCCAGCCGGCCAGCTCGCGTGGAGAATGTTGAGATAGTGTGTGCGGTTGTGTGGAAACAGAGTGGCCACAAGTGGATTTGCGACGGCTTCCAGAGTTCCATTTGCAAGGGCGAAAATAAACATGCCCCAGAACAGGAAGTCATAGGCATTCTCCGGAGTCGACGCACCGAAGGTCACGAAGGCCGAGATAATGTGGAGCAGGAAAGCAGCAACGACCAGTTTGCCATAGCCGATTTTGTCGACAATCACGCCACCGACAATAATGCCGAAGCAGAAGCCGGTGAATCCCGCTCCGCCGATTTTCCCCAGCTGCCCTGCGGTGAATCCATAGTCAGCCTGCCAGTTCGCGAAAATCCCACCGCGAATGGCAAACCCGACGCCAGCCGCGAAGATTGCCCAGAAGCCTGCCCACAACAGTCGCATTGCATTCGGTGCAAGGCCTGGGGCCGCAGGCTGATCGTCGGTATGGTTCGCCGAATATGGATTGTCGTCGGACGCAGTGCCCGTGGTCTGGTCATCACTCATTCAAAGTGCCTCCTGTGTTGGTCGCCTGATCGTTCAGGGATATTCGAAACAGCATAAACGAAGAACGCCTGAACTGTTTGGAGGTCCAGTAGCGAGTCATTCGAGTGGGCAAGTCTAGTCAGGGCTTTGCCCTGTTTCCACTTTGCCGGCACTTCGACGTGAACAATTTGCGCCTTGTTCCCAAGCTCCGGCTTGGGAACACCTATCCACGAAGCTCTGCTTCGTCGAAAAACATAGGGTCGTCTATCATATAGGGCGAAGCGGAGCTTCGGGGATATGCAGTCCCAAACTGGAGTTTGGGACCGAGCGTCAACCATCAATCCCTGTCCCAGGGGCCACCGAGCTACCGTTGAACAGGAGGCCGCAGAGAGAGCAGAGTTCACGAATAATGGTTTCTCTGCTTCCTCTGCGCCCTCCTGTTCAAACAGACCAGCACCATGAATCACACAGGAATGGCCTGCATTCAGCCAGCTGAGACCAGCCCCTGAGAGAAATCAGTTCTCCCAAACCAATCAAAACTTGTGTGGCACAGCGAGCCCGCAGAACAACGCACGCCAGCGAGAATTCTTTTACCTGGGCTGTGTCGTGAAGCTGGTTTATGCAAACACAGCAGATTCCCGGGGTGACCCTCAGCCTTCGATTTTCCGCAGCACCTTCAGCAGTTCGACGGCGGTGGCTCGATCTCTGAGCGTGCCGTCGATGATGGCCTGCACGTTTCCCTTGCGGTCGATCACAAAATTATCGAATGTCATTCTCTTTGTGCTGTAGACATTCGTCGATTTCTTGTCCGGATCGAGCGTCAGGGTGAATCCCGTCTTTGTCTTTTCCTTGATCTTCTTCAATCCGTCGACGCCGGACTGTTCTTCACGGAACACAAAAATCATTTCGGTGTTCAACGCTTTGAATTCATCGGCCTGCTTTTGCAGCTGAACCAGCTGCCTCATGCAATGAGGTCACCAGTTCGCTCGACTGAACATCAACGCAATGTTGGTGTCGCCGGCCTTCAGCTTGCCTGACAGTTTAAACGTCTTGCCGTCAATCCCCGTCACCGTGAAGTCTGGCGCAGGCTGTCCGATTTTCACGGTCGCCGCCTCGTCGGCGAATAATGTTGTGGCGAATCCCATCGCTGCAATCGCAACTATACTTCTGGCGAGCATTTGTCAGAGCCTTCCTATGAACACGGTGAGTTGAGATCTTCCGTGATATTCTATGAACGGATTCGGACAGCTGAAAGTGAGCGAAATCACAAACCGGTCCGAATACGTCTGTTCTTCCGAGCAGCAAAGCGCTAGCCGCCGGTTATCTGGCAGTGTTTTCACCCGCGGCTAGCGCCTTGCGGCTCACTGGGTCAGACCTCTTAAACCGGCCTTTACGCAGCTTTGCGTCGAGTCTTCCTGGCCGCGTTTTCCAGGCGGTACTCGATGGCATTCCCCTGCTTACCGCAGGGCTCAATCAACGACATCTTTTTGAAACAGTAAGCTGCCTTCTGTGCGAGCCAGCGTGGCATCTTTCCTTTTTCCGCCAGTTCTGCCGTCGTAAACGTATCCGGCAGTTCCAGTTCCAGACAATTCCAGAGCTCCAGGGGAGATCTGAACGAATGTGATTCGATGACCTTGACGAGCGTTCGATCCTGAACACTGAACTTTCTACGCCACGTGCGTCTCTTAGGCGGAACACGAATCTCTTCCTGTTCGGTCAGCAAAACGTCCAGCTGCAAATTGGGGTGCGGGAATGCCTGAGTGAAATGCACCAATTCCAGGAAGACGTCCGCCAGGGTCTGATGGGCCGGACTATAGCGGCTGCTTTGAACCTTGCCGTTTCGGCGAGCTTTCTTCAGCAGCTTCTTCTTTGCAGAAAGCGGTTTGACGACGACAACCTGATGATTAACTGTCAGTTTGCGTATCTTGTCGCGAATCGCCATTAGCGAAGCACACTGAACCTCGATCAATCGCCCCTGATCGTCGATAGCGTCAATGCGAAAACCGTCGACCTCGACTTCGTGCCGGTCTTCGTCTGCGACGTAGTGCAGCTTCAGTTGCTGGTGAAGCGAAGTGGCCATGTGCTGGTGGCTGTACGGGTGCCTGAAACGTAGAGACGATGTTTCAGACCGTACTCGATACGGCGGCAATACAACCAGATCAAATCCGGTTTCCGGAACGCGTCGTTTCGGTGGGGCAGGTGGTCTGACTGGCTGCTGCGGCAGAAAACGCCAGCCACGACGGGCTCGTTGCCCATGTATGCTACTGCTTCGTCAAGTCTTGATTTCGTGGTCGCCGAAGTCGCCAGACTTTGGACGACATAGTGAAAAACCTCCAAACTCCGGCGAGTTCGGCTACGGAACAACCCCTGTTCTTAGACTTGACCACGCACTACTGATCCAGAACTTCGGACGCCAGCTGCGCGGCCTCTTCCAGCCGCCCTCGCGCGTGATCCGCCCATGGACCTCGGGAATCATGCCGCAGGTATTTTTCCCAATAGACCAGGGCGTCGTCGGTCCGCTTCATCTGGTCCAGCAGCTGAGCGTAATGCAGCAGTGCATCAGGATTGCCATCGTGGATGGAGATTGCGGTGATCAAAGCCTCTTCGGCCAGCCGCCAGTGCTGGCGTGCTGTCTGCAGACAGCCCAGCTGAGTCCACGCTTCAATATAGTCCGGCGCAAATTCGGTCGCACAGTGATAACGTTCGATCGCCGCTTCTGTCTTTCCTGCACGGTACAGAGCGTCGGCCATATGGAAGTTCACGTCCGCCGGATCCGGAAACGAGGGCCCCGCTTCGCCCGTGGTTAACGCCTGAGGATCTCGCAGCAGGGCGTGTTCGGACGCCAAAAGACTCAGACAATTTCGAAAGGCATTGACGGCCGAATCAAACGCTGCTTCTTCCGACAGTCGACAACCCTCGTTGAACCATTCGTCGGCCGTCCACTCGCTCATGCTGCGATCATCCAGCTGCATGCGAGCGACAGCAAAGGAGATCGTTGCCGGATGATCATCGTCAGATTCTTCGTCCGGCCCCACGTCTGCCGTTGTAGCCGTCGCTTCGTCATCACTGCAGTGCAGCGACAGGTCCGGCGTTGCGTCAAAATCCAACAGTCGTTGACCGGTTCGAGGAATCAGGACACCGTGGGAATCCCGCATCAGAACTTTTTCGTCATGCACCAGCAGTGTCAACTGTGCCAGTGAGCGATCCGTTCCGGCCAGTGTCTGACTCAATTGCAACAGACTTTCTTCCAAACGCTCCGGGGTCACGCCCTCGTCGAGCAGACGGGCCAGGCGTTGCGCACTGGCGACTTCACGGTAATCAAAGTACGGGCAGCGACCGACGACACGAACCGGACGAATCAGCTGAATCCGTGCCCAGCGCCGGATCACGCGCACAGGAACATCCAGCAATGTCGTCAGCATTGCCGGAGTGTACGAACGCTGAATTTCGTCCCGTCGCTCGTTCAGGTGGATCAGGTGCAGCCAGTCAGATTCCGCGACAATCCGCACGTCGGCCCCGTCAGCGATCAGCTGTGTGGCGTGGGTCAGTTTTTGCGAGGCGGCACCGTCTTCTTCCAGCGGCCAGCCTTCCTCGCCGACGACCAGCATCGACACACTGCCGGACATCGACTGGACCGCTCGACCTCCATTCCGTTCCACCAGCTCACCGGCTTCGCGGTGAACCATGGACGCCAGAGTGCCCGTAAACGTAACGCACTCACCCGACAAAGGCAGCGAACTGCTAAGCGAAGGTCTGTCGGGTTCCGAGGATCCTTGAATAGACATCGCCCTCAGTCATTCCTTATGAGTCTTCGCACAGAATAGTCCAGGTCCCTGAGACCGGGACTCTGAACCGGGTCGCAGGATCGAATTCGGCGAACATACCGTCGAATTCCGGCGATGGGTAGCAATCGACGCATCTACTGATATAAGTCTGCGAATTGGTCCGAATCGGGCCTTTTGTGCCGCCGACAGTTGAAATGCGTCGGTCCCAAGCGCCGCGACGTCAGCGTGATTCGGAAGCTGTTCCCGCTCCGGGTCAACAGATTCTTTCAACGTCGCCACAATATCCACCAACCGAAGCCCCCGATTTTCACAGACGACAAAATGTCCACGATTGAAGCCACTGATCCCGCCATCTGGAACGCGATTTGTCAGGAACGAACCCGACAGGTCGAAGGTCTGGAACTGATTGCTTCCGAAAATTATACCAGCGCAGAGGTGATGGAAGCGGCCGGCACAGTGCTGACAAACAAGTACGCCGAAGGTTATCCGGGCCGACGTTACTACGGCGGTTGTGAGCACGTCGACACTGTGGAAGAAATTGCTCGCAACCGTGCCTGTGAATTGTTCGGAGCGGAACACGCGAATGTGCAGCCGCACGCGGGGTCTCAGGCCAACATGGCCGTCTATCTGACGGTGATGGAACCGGGCGACACTGTGCTGGCGATGGACCTGGCCCACGGAGGCCATTTGACTCACGGCATGCGACTGAACTTCAGTGGCAAGTTGTACAAGACGGCGCACTACGGAGTCCGCGAAGACACCAACCTGATCGATTTCGACCAGGTGGCGGCTCTGGCCAAAGAGCACAAGCCGAAGATGATCATCGCCGGAGCGAGCGCTTATCCTCGCGAAATCGATCACGCAAAGTTTGCCGACATCGCCAGAGAAAACGGCGCTGTGTTGATGGTCGACATGGCTCACTATGCCGGCCTTGTGGCAGGCGGTATCCACAACAGCCCTGTGCCGGTCGCTGATTTTGTCACGACAACAACTCACAAGACTCTGCGCGGACCGCGTTCCGGTCTGGTGCTGTGCCGCAAGGAATCTGCGAAAGACATCGACCGCAGTGTCTTTCCGGGCATGCAGGGTGGGCCTCTGATGCACATCGTTGCTGCCAAGGCGGTATGCTTCCGAGAAGCTTTGCAGCCCGACTTCAAGCAGTACGCTCAACAGGTCGTGGACAACGCAAAGACGCTGGCCGATGTTCTGTTGACCGGAGGCCTGCGACTGGCGTCCGGCGGAACAGACAACCATCTGATGTTGTGTGACGTCACGGCCATCGATCTGTCCGGCAGCATCGCTGAAGTGGCTCTGGACAAGGCCGGCATCACCGTCAATAAGAACATGATTCCGTTCGACAAACGCAAGCCGATGGATCCCAGCGGCATTCGCATCGGCACGGCCGCTCTGACAACGCGCGGCATGAAGACCGACGAAATGAAACAGGTCGGTGCGTGGATTCTGGAAGTCCTGAAGCACACCGACGACGAGGCTGAACTGACTCGCATTCGCGGTACGATTGCAGAATTCGCGCAAGGATTTTCCGTACCGGGAATCGGGTAACGATTGGCAGGAAATGCGATTTCCGTTTTCATCGAGTCGCTGGACTGGATGAACAGGATAGAAAACAAACCTGGCCGTCCCTTCGCACGAACGTGTCGCTGGCCTATGCCGTTCAGCAGTTTCGTGTCACGCGGCTGCACGCAGACGGTTGTCACACACCTTGCCGGTTGTTCCCGGAAGAACGAATTGCAGACCGTGTTGCTGAAGCTCGCTGATCACGCGACGTATCGCTGTGGGAACCCAACTGCGATTTTCCGTTGAGCGATCCCAGTCTTCGTCCTGGATCTTCGGCGGACACAGACTGCCATCGTGCAGGACGAACAGACCGCCGTCATTCTTTTTCGCGTTGGCAATCAGCAGATCCACGACGCTCTCACAGTTGTGTGGTCCGACTCGAGTATCCCAGCCGTAGTGTGACAGCAGGACTTGCTTCATCTCAAGCTGCCGGACAACTCGTCGAACAGCCATCGTGACGATCCCGAATGGAGCTCGAAAGTAGTCTGATCGATATCCGCGAATGCCCAAAGCCGCGCCGATTTCGCGGTCGCAGGCATCAATCTCCTCGACCAGCGTAGCAGCATTCTGACGAATCGGGTGGTGGTGACCCTGCGTATGGTTAATCAGCAGATGGCCCGAATGGTACATGCGACGGACAACGTCCGGATGTTGCACAATCTGTTGGCCCACAATGCAAAACCCGGCTTTCACCGAGTACTCGTGCAACACGTCCAGTAGATCCGGGGTGACATTTCCCTCAAGGTTCGGGCCGTCGTCAAAGGTGAGTGCGACCTGGCCGGGTTGTAGCCCGGTCAGACTGGGTTTGCGCCGGATAATTGTGAACAGCGATAGCACCAGATTCCCTCGACAGCCTTCGATATTGCAGAAGCCCTTAATAAAGCTTCGGCAATGAGGCGCGATTTGCTGTTCAGGAAGTCCCAAAAAACGCGATGCCAACAGATAAAAAGGGGCAACAACCCACTGTGTGGGCGAACTTATGTCAAATTAGAGTAGCTGGCCTATTCTCATGACCCGTTCCGGCGCGGGAGCAGGTCGTTTTCTCAGCCGGAAACGCATCTTTCGTGACCGCGAATCAACGTAACAAGCTGTTGCCGTGACGCTCGGCACACACGTCATCAGGGTTTTTCCCTACTGCCACCAAGCCGCACCACCGGCAGCACATCGTTCAGGCTGCCGGATCGAAAGCCGTCCAGATCCAGTGTCACGCGACGGAAACCTAATTCCTTCAAACGCGTCGCGACAGCCCGACGTGATGCCTCCGCAGCAAGCTGTGAAAGCGATTCCAGAGGCACTTCAATTCTCGCCAGTTCGTCGGCTTCGCAGCGTACCCGCAGTTCATTAAGACCCGTCAGTTCTCGAATGAAAGCTTCAGCCAGTTCTACCCGACGAACTCGTTCTTCCGTGACTTCAACACCGTACGCGATGCGACTGCTCAGGCATGGCGACGCCGGCTTTTCGGCCACCGACAAATTCCAGAACCGCGCCAGTTGTCGAACCTGCGACTTGTTGATTCCAAGTTCGACCAGGGGGCTACGAACGTGATGTTCTTTAGCGGCCGTCATGCCCGGGCGGTGATCGCCGAGATCATCCGTGTTGGCTCCGTTGATGATCCGACTGACATCAAGTTCAGATAACTTTGCGGCGGTAATCCGATACAACGTGTCCTTGCAGAAGAAGCAGCGATTCCCTGCATTGGCTCGGTATTCCGGCCGCTCAAACTCGGTCGTATTGACTTCAACGTGCCGAATACCAATCAATGTCGCCTCGCCGCGGGCGATATTCAATTCCGAAGTTGCAAGGCTGTGGCTGACCGCTGTCACGGCGACAGCTTTATCACCAAGCGCCTCAACGGCTGCCCTGGCGACAACAGCGCTGTCGACTCCGCCGGAAAATGCTACGGCGACCGGCCCGTAAGCACGCACATGTTCCACCAGATCTTGAGCTAATGTCTCCGTAGCGTCAGATGTGTTCGAATTGACTGAAGTAGACGTCATTGTTGACGGATCCCAGGACAGAGTTCCATGCGAGCGAACCTCGTGTCGGATTCGCGTTAAGGAACGCTCGCGAAATTAGTGTCGTAGCGGAAGATTAACGGACCATTATGAGCAGGGCAGTACTCGTGCCCATCAATCCAGAGAAAGACAGGAGCGTGCTGCCTTCAGACTGCTGTTGTAGGCACTGTTGTTGGGGCGAAACGGCAACTCGTATTCTCCCAGGCTGCGGGATATTCGTTGAACGAATACAGGTCACAGGTGGCTGACACAACTATCACTTCTGTTTTGGACACATAAACGCTGAAGCGCACAGAATCGACAGATTCAGCCATTTTGTAAAATCGGCGCAAATGGTAGGGTTTGGGGGGCAGACGAACATGGGAAGATTACCAAGAATGCGGCGACATCCCATGGTTGCGCCGTGAGCCAGGGGGTGCTGGGCAGGCTTGGAGTCGTTTCTTTCACCACGGCGGGGGGGGGAGCGACAGCTCGTTTACCCGTTCTCCGGGGCAGGGGCACTGCCCATAACGTTCGCTGACTGCCTCACCAGCGGTGAGGGAGCAAGCGTTTCGTTGTCTGTGTGATTTGCTCAAGACATTTTCATCCTTCAAAAGGGGCCGACGGCATGCCGACAGCAGCCCGCCTTTTCCGTTTTCGCATTCCGCACATGGTTTTTCCAATGGCTTGGCAACCTCGACGCTTCCTGTTCGCCGCAACGGCCGCTGCGATCATGCTGAGCTGTGGTGGCATTGCAGATGGGCAGGAGGATGATGCCATCGCTGCTCCGGCCCAGGAAGACGCCGAAGATGGCAACAGTGTCGACAGCTGGGACCGTCTGATCTACGTCCCGTTCAAGGAACTCCGGAAAGTCTTTGACAACCAAAAGGCCTCAGCCGTAATTCCGTATGCTGAATACATGCAGCTGCTGCGCCACTATCTGCAGCAAACGGATGGTGCCGCCGCCTCACTCGATGCCGTCATCACGGAATCCCGTTTCAACGGCACGGTGGAAAAGGACGTCGTCCGCATTCAGGCCGAATTAAAAGTAACGGTGTTGCAGGAAGAAGGCTGGGCGACGTTGCCGTTGAACTTCGGTGAAGCGGCCGTTGGGAAAGTGTCGGGCGGCGATGACAACAACACTCTGCTTCAGGGCGTCTCAAAAGGGCATTACAAACTGTTGCTGAAGGGTGCAGGGCAGCACACCGTGACTCTTGAACTGCTGGCCACGGTCAGGACGTCGCCGGAGAACCGGTCCTTTCAGTTGAATTGCCCGGCCGTCGGGATCAGTGAACTGACGCTCACGATACCGGAACCGGATCAGTCGATCGAAATCAGTCCGCTGCAGGTGCTGTTGCCCACTGAAGGCAGCAACGGCAAACAGACAGTCGTGAAGGCGAGTCTGGGAGCAACGGAAACTTTTCGCGTCAGCTGGAATCCCGAGGCGGGCGCCCGACCGATTATGGATCTGCTGTCCAGCGTTTCCAATCATACGGACGTTCGCGTGGAAGCAGGACTTATTCAGGCGACAACAACGCTCAACTACGAGGTCCTGCGTGGAGAGCTGGCTGACGTTGCGGTGAAAGCTCCGCTGGATGCTCGGATCATCGACGTCGTGTCCGGCGCCGGTCGGATTCGCACGTGGAAAGCGGAACGGACCGAGACGCATCAGCTGATCCGAATTGAGCTGTTGACGCCGGTGAGCGATCGTTTTCAGGTTGAGATCCAGACCGAGCGTGTGCCGGACGGGAATACGTTTCAGCTGGTGGGCGACGACGATGATGGGAAACTGCAGGGAATCCATGCCGATTCGGTCGTCCGGGAAGCCGGGCAAATTGTCGTAACGTCAGACACGTCATTGACGACAATCGTAAAGTCACAGTCGGGAATGAAACGGGTCGGTGTCGGGTCGCCAGGAAAGAGCGGTGGTGCGGAAGGGAAGCAGGCCTGGGAATTCAGCGGCACGACCGGTCGTCTGGTCTTACAGACTCGGCCGGTGGAGCCGCGTCTTCTGGTTGACCAGGGCAGTCGTATCATGTTCGGTGACGACGAAATTCGTTTGGTGACTCGGCTGACGTATACCGTGGAGCGGGCAGGAGTCTTTCAGCTTGAGCTGACGTATCCGGAGACGCTGACGATCGATAACGTTCGCGCCGACGGGATGAGTGAGTTCAACGTTGATAAGGCGTCTGGCAAACTGACGTTATCGCTGGTGCAGAAACGCATCGGCAAAATCAACGTCGACATCACGGGGCACCAGAGTTTCGATGCTGCGGCTGAGAGTCTGGAAACTGAAATCCCCACGATCGTCCCCGTTGGAGTGGAACGTGAAACGGGTCGCATCGCGCTGTTCGCCCCACAGTTTCTGGACGTCGCGACGGTCGACTCGAAGCTGACCGGCGTCTTTCCGGCGGAAGCGGCCGACCCGCGAGCTGTCGGCCGAGCCATTCGTGTTTCGTCGTGGAAGTATACTCAGCGGCCGTTCCGCCTTGCCGTTCGCACATCACCTCGCCCGGCCCAGCTGGCCGCCAGTATCGCAACGACGGCCAGCGTCGATCCGGACGTGGTGAAGATCAGCAGCGTGCTGCAGTTTGAGATTCGCAACGCTGGTATCGATACGTTTCGAATCTCCGTTCCGGAATCGATCGTGGACGAAATACGCTTCCGTTCACTGAATCCGCTGCAGATCATTCAACAGCGTGACAAGGCCGCCGAAGCGATCGACGGCTGGGTCACGTGGACTCTGGTGTTGCAGAACGAAGTCACAGGCACCGTGAAACTGGCGGCCGACTGGGACGTTCCGATTCAGGAGCTGGACGACACCACGCAGACTCAGTCACTCACGCTGGAGCCAGTCCGGGTTCTGACACCATACTCGGAAGAGCAGGGTGATAAACGCAAAGTGTCGCTGACTCAGACACGCGGTGAAATCCGTTTGCTCCGTCACGAATCGCTGTCGATCACCGCGGACGGAGAAGGTGAAACGATGGAGCAGATCGATATTCGCGAATTGGAACTGCTGCCTCAGGACGGCTATCTTGCCTTCCGTTACTTTTCTCAGCCGGCAACTGCAACCGTCAGCATTCGAAAACACGAGATCCACGAAGTTGTCAGCACGGTCGTTTCACGAGCCGCCATCGAAATCGTGACAGACAAACAACGTCTGGCCAATTACCGCTGCCGCCTGAGAATCACAACGAGTGAACGACAGCGACTTCGAATCGATGTACCGGCCGGAGCGGATCTGCAGGCACCGCTGTTGAATTCCAGCCGCACGACATTTGAGGCCGCTGAAGGCGTGGAAGTGGTGTCCGGCTGGGATCCCTATTTCGTCAACATCAGTCGCGCAGGAACTTCAGACCAGGAGTTTCTGCTGTCCTTTCAGTTCCGCTGCCCGATTTCGGCTGCCGGAAGTTATCCCTATGAAGGGCGAGGAAGTAAGCAGACGTTCCGAGTGCCGTCCGTTGGCGGCGCCGCTGGTGGAACGGTGGTTCAGCAGACTCGAGTTGCGATCTGGACGCCCAAAGACATTTCGCTTGTGGGAGAACCTGAAAACTGGAACGTTGCCGGTCGACAGACATGGTCGTTCTGGAATCCACTTGTGTCGCCAACCGCTACGCACGAAGCAGCGGCTCTGAATGCATGGGTCGGTGAAAACAGCGGTGCTGCTGACTTCGCTCGCCAGGGCAACGTGTCAGTTTACCGTTCGCTCGGCCGACAGGTGACTGTCTCAGTTGTCTGGTGGAATCGACCGTTTCTGGTCGCCGTCATCAGCGCTGCACTGGTGTTCATCGGCTTCATTCTGAGACGTACAACCTGGGAAAATCGGATTACATTGACTGTGCTGGTGTGTCTTGGCGTGGCCGTCTGGTCACTCAAAGACAGTTCCGAAACGCTGCAGTTCGTATCAGCCGGTTCGCTGGGTCTGGTGGCGGTGGCGGGAATCTGGCTGACCGGGCTGTTTCTGGGACAAGGTTCGGCAGCAGGATCGAAAACCAAATTGGGCGGCGATGATCCGCCAGGGGACGCACAACCCGTCGGCCATGACGCACCAACTCCACCCACGGATTCGCCTCCCATCGTGAATCCTGCTGCTCCTCAATCCGCTTCGTCAAAACCGTCCGCGACGGTGAGCCCGTCACCTGACGTGGCGAATTGGATGAACGATCTGATGGGAGGAAAACGATGACCGGACTGAATCCCGACGGAATGGCAACATGTATCTCTGGATACACGCCCACGGGAGGAAATCGGCGGGCGGGCGGATATGTGCTGTCCCGGCATCGCCGCTGGCTTTGTGCAGCGCTGACAACACTTGTGCTGCTGGCGTCAGTCACGACGTCGGCCCACGCACAGGACGAATCTGTCGAACCACGTCTCGGTCGACAGAGTTTCATTCCGGCGGATCAACTTGACGCAATCTTTGAACGTTCGCCGCGCGGAGTCATGCTGCCTCGCGCTGAGTTTCAGGATCTGTTGCAGAGGGCTCAACAGGCTCAACTGAATCTCGCTGCGATCCCGACGCCGATGATGATGCGTTCCGTTACTTATCACGTCGCACAGCTGGCAGAACATGCGGTTGTCGAACTGGTGATCGATGTCGAACAGTTTGCGGACAACTGGCAAACACTGGAAATCCCCGTGGGCAATCTACTGGTAGAAGCAGCCACAATCGAAGGCAGCCCGGGGGCACTCGGACGCGATCGGAAGCGAGCTGACTCCGTTACTTTAGTTCATCGCAAACCGGGCCGTTTCTCTCTAAAGATGACTCTGTCCACTCCACTGGGCAGCGTCGGCAGTGATCGAGTTGCCGCGTTTCAGGTGATTCCCAATACCGCAGCTGAATTAAACGTGATTTGTCCCGCGGAACGGCATCTGGAGATCAACGATCTGCAACTGCTGCGTCCGGACTCCCTTGACCAGCCCGCGACTTACCGATTTCCACTGAATTCCCAAAACGCCGCACGCCTGAAATGGACATCGCAGCAGCAGAAGGCGGACACACAATCGCTTGTCTTTGCCCGGACGGATGCCCACGTTCAGCTTAGCAGCGACACTTTACGGTGGACGTCGGAAACCAGACTGTCTGTCTTCGGTAGCTCGATTAATCAGCTGGTGGCCGCGGTGCCGGCAAACCTGGAAATCACGGCCGTGGATTCCATGGGACTCGAATCGTGGAAGCTGGAGGACGATCCGGAACGAAAGAACTTCACTCGACTGCTGCTGTCCTATCGCCAGCCGTTTTCGGAAGACCGCATCGTGAAGGTGTTGGCGGTCACTCCGAATCAGTCCGCAGGTTCCTCAAGGATTCCGTCCGTTGAATTCGTGGACATCACCTCTCACACCGGACGACTGTTTGTCGCTCACGAACATCAGTTGCGACTGATGTCGACCGTCGGCGGAGGCATTCGACAGTTGAGCAGCGCTGAGGCCACAGGAGCACGCTCGCAGGACGAAGTGTTCGACTTCTGGCTGCAGGATTTCCAGTTATCAGTGTCCGTTCGTCCTCGCGACCGTGAATTGTTCGGCGAAATAAACTCGGTGCTGTCCGTCATCGACACCACGGCCTCGTTTCAGAGTGAGATTACGATTGAAACATTGAATGCACCATTGTTTGACGCCAC
>JAPYTO010000111.1 GCA_029941865.1 Fuerstiella sp.
AAATTGAAGATCGCCATCTATACCATCTTACCTGACATCGCGCAATCGCCCTGGGGGCAAGCCACGGCCAATGGCCGCGGTCGATTACTGACTCGTTGGCGCTGTCAGACTCAATTTCTGCAATGCTCGACTGTCGCGGCATCCGACGAAGTTGCTTGTTGTGGCAAATTGAGTAATCATGATCACTGTCCGTTGTTCATGGCACGACACGGAATGTTGTGGGCGCGGCATCCCAGTGTTTCACACTGGGATGTGAGCCGCAAGGCGCTAGCCGCGGGTTCGTTCGGGAAAAACCGGCGGCTAACGCCTTGCCGCTCACGTCGAGAGCTACGTAACTTCAAAAACTGAGTCGTCGTGATGTTGTGGGCATGACGCGTGATGATCGTGAGTCCGTGGCAGTAGAGTAATTTTCAAGAAGATGGGGCTCGTGGGAAGCGACTTTGGCAAGTGGAGAGACGTTCGCCGCGGCCACAAGTCCGCGTAACACGCTGTGGCCTTTCGATCACAAGCCCGCCATACTCATCGCAGTTCGCAACGGGAACAGGTAATTTGGCTGATGCAGCGAGTAAATCAACGTCGAACACAGAGTCGCCGCGCGGACTCGTTCGAGCTCTAGGGCCGAAGATCGCTACAGCTGTTGTTGTAGGGAATGTGATTGGCTCAGGAATTTTTCTGAAGCCGGGGAACATCGCGGGTGACGCTGGTCAGTTTTCGACCATCATTGCCGTTTGGGTGCTTGGTGGAATTCTGTGCCTGTGTGGCGGGCTGTGTTTTGCGGAGCTGGCCGCGATGTATCCCGGAGCGGGCGGCCTCTACGTCTATTTGCGCGAAGCATACGGTCGGCCGGTCGCGTTCTTATTTGGCTGGACTGAAGTCATCTTCGGCAAGCCCGCCGCAATCGGTGCGTTGAGCGTGGCATTTGTAGGCTCGTTCAGCCTGGCCGTCGGCGGATGGCTGTCACCATCTGCTCAAGTGCTTTTCGCAATTGGCCTGATTGTCGCAATGGCCTGGGTGAACATCGTGGGCGTGTTGTGGGGTGGACGACTGCAATTGGTTGTGACGGTCGTGAAGGCCGTTTTTCTGGCTTTGGTCGCGACCGTTCCGTTCATCCTTATGCCATTTACGTCTGACGCGATCGACATCGCCAACTATTCGTCGACGGTTGTTCCCAGGCACTCGGGTCTGGCCGCACAGGTTGGTGTCGTCTTGCTTGCCGTCATGTGGGCTTACAATGGCTGGCACGGTGTCACATCGCTGGCCGAGGAGGTGCGCGATCCGCATCGCAATATCCCGCTCTCGCTGCTGCTTGGCATTAGCATCCTGATCGTGCTTTACATCGCCGCGAACTTTGCTTACCACGGCGTGCTTTCAATGTCGGAAATGCAGGCAGCTGGCGATCATGCGGCGGAGCAAATGTTGAAGAAGCTGTTCGGGCAGGGTGGCCTGACCGCGATGTCGGTCGTGATCATGTGCAGTACCTTTGGCGCGATCAACACAAATCTGCTGCAGGCGCCTCGCATTACTTTCGCGATGGGCCGCGACAACGTGTTCTTCCGCTCTCTCGGCCGCGTGCACGCCACGTTTCAAACGCCGACAGCGGCAATTGTCCTGATGGCCGTCATGTCAATTACGCTGGTGCTGGCGGTGGCGGTCGCGAAACAGTTCGTCGGGTCGACAGACGCAGGTTCGGTAATCGCCACGCCCAATGATGAATCGCCGCAGTCTCTTTTGCCACTGTTCGTTACGAGCCTGCGAAACAACTCTATCTTCAGCCTGTTGACGAATTTTGTAATATTCTCTGCCAGCATCTTCTATTCGCTCGGCGTGCTGGCTGTGATTGTTCTTAGACTTCGACGTCCGGATGTCGACAGACCGTACAGGACGAAGGGCTATCCTTTCGTGCCGGCGCTTTTCCTGGTCGTGTACATCTGGTTCATGACGCAAACGTATTACAGCAACCCCCTGGAGTCTCGGATTGGGCTCCTGTTCATTGTCCTGGGAGTACCCGTTTTTCTTGTGTATCGCTATTGCCACCGGAACGCGATGCCGCAGGACAATGCCGAGGCTTGAATCATTGGTGACCAGTCAAGGCGTCACCATACCCGAACAGGGCCGGTTGGCCTCCCGTGTGCCAGAAGAGCACGTTTCCGGAAATCTCACGCTGCCTGGCCAGATGCAACAGGCCCGCCATTGCTTTGGCCGTATAAACAGGATCCAGAAACAGCCCTTCGCATTCGGCCGTCAGAGTCAGCGCCTCCATCGTGGCATCGTTGAGTTGTCCGTAGCCGGGAGCCAGAGATACATCCGTCACCCGGATGTCGTCTGACGTGATGTCCGATTTTAAATCCAGCATGTTGCTCAGTTTCTCGATGTGTCCGGCAATACGCTGAGCCTGAGATTCAGCGTCACGTCGAGGACAGACGCCGATGACGCCGATCGGACTTCCTAACGCGCGCAGCCCGAACAGAAGTCCGGCGTGCGTCGCGCCGCTGCCGGAACTGACAATCAGGTGGTCCATCCTGAGTGAACGTTGGTCGAGCTGAGTCAGCAGCTCGGCGGCTGCATCAATATACCCCAGGGCGCCCAACGGATCATGTGCCGCGCCCAGCGGAATGATGTAGGGAACTGAACCGTCCTGTCGAAGTTCTTCGCCGATCTCCTTTAGCTTCGCGTCGGCCCCCTCTTCGTCCTCTCCGGACGGGTAAGAATGCAGTGTGGCACCGAGAATTCGGTTGAGCAGGACGTTGCCGGAAGATCGGTGCAATTCGTCAACGTTGGGGACGCGTTCTTCCAGTTGAATATGACATTCCATCCCGCAGCGCCGGGCAGCTGCCGCAGTCGCACGGACGAAGTTCGACTGCACCGCACCCGTAATCAACACCGTGTCCGCTTTTACCTTCAAAGCCTGGCCAAGATAATACTCCAGTTGGCGAATCTTGTTGCCGCCGAATCCCAGACCGGTACAGTCGTCTCGCTTGACGAACAGCGCAACACCGTCCAGCCGCGTAGAGAGTCTCTCCATCGCTTCCAGGGGCGTCGGTACGTGGGCCAGACGGCATCTCGGAAATGTTGCCAGTCGTTGAAGAACGCTGTGATGGTCGTTATCAAAATCATTCATTGCATTACCTTGCATAACATGGTCACAGTCAATGTGCTGCCTGCGACAAACAGGATCCGGCTCTGTCTCAACAGACATTTCGAAGAACGCAGCGGTAACTTCCCGCTGCCGTAGCTCTGAAGTTTTCGGTGGCCGAAAGCCTGGCTCCTTCGTTTTGACACAGAGCCTGGTACTATACTGAATCTGCATTGTCGCGGCGACAGTTGAGGTACGAGCGCCAAGCCGGCGATCGCACCGTGAATTGATGTGGATGTCGCCAGGGCAGTGAGTCGTCAGGAGGTATACGGTGCATACGAACCAGCCGCAGACCGCCAGCCATTCCAATGTCGTCAGGTACGACGGACCGGCCGCCTGGACCGCACCGGAAATGCATTCCAGCGATGATTGGGTGGTACGACTTAACGCGCGCGACATCGCCGAGCTGGCATCAGCAGTCACGGCGTCACGCGATATCCCGCTGGTCAGCCTGTCTCGCGGAAACATTAAGTTGCCCACACTTGGTCAGAAGCTCTGCGACGTCCAGCGCGAAGTCGTTGAACGTCGCGGCTTCGTCCTGATTCGCGGGTTACCTGTCGCCGAATTCGACCGCGAGACTATCGCGCGCATGTACTACGGGATGGCAACGTGGTTGGGTGACGCCGTTCCACAAAACGCGGCGGGGCATCTGCTTGGGCATGTGAAGGACATTGGCCAGGATCCACACAATCCAGTGCATCGAGTTTACGCGACGAACTATCGACATCTGTTTCACACCGACAGTTGCGACATCGTTGGCCTGCTTTGTCTGCACCCGGCGAAGTCCGGCGGGCTCAGCGCCATCGCCAGTTCGACTTCGCTGTACAACCAGTTAGCCTGCACTCGGCCGGATCTGGCCGATGTGCTGGCCCAACCGTTTCACGTCGATCGCAAGGGAGAGATTCCCGCAGGAAAAGAGCCGACCTACGAAATGGCCGTCTTTCATCACGGTACGAACTATCTGACCACCGTGTACGCGCGTGACTTCATCGAGGCTGCGCAGCGATTTGACAATATTCCTCGACTCTCGCAACTTCAGATCGAAGCGATGGACATGCTTGACGACCTCGCTGCCAGCGATGAGTTTCGGCTGGATATGGACTTTCAGCCGGGCGACATCCAGTTTCTACACAACCATCAAATTCTGCATGCCCGCACAGGCTACGAAGACTATCCGGATCCCAAACGCAAACGCCACCTGTTAAGACTGTGGTTGTCCGCGCCCACCGGACGGAAACTACCGGCTGTTTTTGCAGAGCGTTACGGCGAAGTCGACGTTGGAAAGATCCGTGGCGGAGTCCGTGTACCCGGACAGACGCTGCAGGCACCGCTCGACGCAGAGTGGCTTGAAGGTGCAACTGCAGCATGAATCCACGAGCTCTTTCGCTGAAGGTCTGCAGAAGGCACATCACATGAGATTGTCGGACTTGTTTTCCACCGTGAATCCGATGAAGAGTGCGATCTGTGTTGGATTCTGTGTGTTGTGTCTGCAGACGGTACCGTCCGCAGAAGACACGATTGGTCCGCCACAGGGCACGCTTGTCGTTGTCGGCGGCGACGATCATCCGCTGGTTGTCGTTCCTGGCTCAACTTCCCGCGACGGACGTCATGTCGATCGCAGGAATCTCTACCGATGGGCGTGGCTGCAAAGAGGTCACCGACCACAGACCATCGCACCTGTCACGCTCGATTCGCGGCAACTCGAGTCCCGCGGCCCGGACCGGGGAATCCTTTTCATTTCAGGTGGCGGAAACAGGACCGCCGCATCAACTGAGCACGATGTGAATGTTCGATACCCTGCATTTGTTGACTTGATCAGGGAAGCTCGTTCGACGGTCAAGCCAAATATCGTAGTCATCACCACGGCCGGCGGCAGAGACAGGAAAGGGAAACACGCGGCGACGTTGGTCCTCAACGATCTGGTCGGTTCGGCAAACGTGACCGAGTTATTTACGCTCAGTCGCGATGTCGCCAATTCGGACGAGTTCCTCAATCCCATCAGTCAGGCTGACGGCATCTGGCTCGGTGGCGGCCAACAGGGCCTGCTCGCAAACACGTTTCTGGATACAGGAACAGAGCAGGCTTTGCGGTCCGTCCTTGCTCGTGGCGGTGTGATCGGCGGTTCATCGGCCGGAGCGCAATTCCAGTCATCATTCATGACACGAGGCATGAACAGGAATGGGCGCACAGGGCCCATTCTCGGTGATGGCGATCATCAGAAAGGAATGGGATTCATCACTCTTACCGCCTTTGATGTGCACGTTGCGGCGCGCAACCGAGAGAACGACCTGTTCAAGTTGTTGGCCACTTCACGAGGTCAGTTACACGACAGGAATCTCGATCCGACGCAACTCCTAGGCATCGGCATCGATGAACTTACGGCGATCATCGTCCGCAAAGACCAGTTTAAGGTCATCGGTGAAGGCCAGGTCTACGTCTACAATCCGCCTGAATGGAAGAACGGTGTCGAGCCATTCTACGACACGCTGTCGACCGGAGACCGTTTCAATATCAGGATGCGCAAGACGCTTGTCAGGAACAGAGATTTGAGCATTGATGAACGTGCTCACGAAAACGGGACAACAAAGCCGAAAAAGGGACTCCCCCGGAGCTCTGAAAACAACAGGTGAACGATCGAATTCCTCTAATCGAGTTCGTCCCCGGCCGCTATGCGTCCGTGCGACACGCACTATTTCCCTTTCGGAGCCCAGTGGAAGGACTTTCCTTCCGTGACCATTTGGAGCCTATTCCTTGACGTTCCTGCCGGGGCGAAAGTCGCTGGGGCCTGGGCTTTTAGCTGCTTCTTGATCCCCGCGTATTCCGCATTGTCTGCGAGGTTGTTCCACTCATGGAAATCTGCGCTTAGGTCGTAGAGTTCTTCCGCACCGTCCTGGTAGTAAATGTAGCGCCAATCGCCATTGATGATTGCGTAACTTCCAGGATGGTCATGGGGCAGAAAGACGCTGCGGTTTCCGTCTTGTTTGGGGTTTTTCAATACGGAATGAAGCGACTGTCCCTCATGCTCCGGATCCCTGGGCAGATCGCATAGACGCGCCAGAGTGGGATACATGTCGATCAGCGTCGTGGTGTATTCAGTCTTTGTATTTTTTTGCGATGCCCGGTCCGGCCCACAGAAAGGGGATGTTCGAGGTGCGCTGCCAGAGCGTGTGTTTGCCCCAGTTGCCTTTCTCGCCATAACCATAGCCGTGGTCGCTCCAGAAGACGATGATCGTGTTATCTGCATGGGAACTGTCTTCGAGCGTATCAAGCACTCGGCCCAGCAGAGAGTCCGCGTAGGAGATGGACGCCAAATAGGCCTGCAGTGTCGAATCGACGATACCAAGATCGAGCAGCTTGTCGTGGATGGTTTTTTTTCGAGCGGAGTACTTCTTGCACACGGGTTCCGACAGATCGTCCAGATCATCTGCTTTCCATGCGGGACGCTGAATCGATTCAAGTGGATACATGTCGAAGAACTTTTGCGGCGCGTAGTTGGGGAAGTGCGGCGCGTACAGCCCAAGGGCCAGGAAAAAGGTCTTTCGTGCGGCTGCTTCAAAATGTCGCAGGCCCATTGGGTGCGGATGGTATACGCGATCGGCTGCCGGACAGACGGATCCGTCTCGGTCATCCCTTGCCAGCATTGCGTTCGCCTCTGGCGAGTCCAGGAAGAGTTCCTGTTCATGGTCAAATTTGAGTACCGGGCTCATCGTCATCAACGGCGTTTTAATGTCGACACCAGCCTGCAGAGCCCAAACGCCACTCAGTCCGTGCCAGTGATTGGGAGTCACGACACTGACCACGTCGACAGACTTGTCATCAAACGCGTCCCGCATGTCATTGGCCCGGTTATTTTGTCGCAGGGCATTACTTCCCTTTGGTTTCCTCACGGAGGATGTCCAGATAAAGGTATTCGTAATCCGTGTAAGTGTCGCCTTCGGTGTAGAACGTGCCGGACTTCGAGTCGTCTTTCGCAGTGGGCACAGCAATGCCCGCCGTCGCTTCGATTTGCGTATCTTCGTACCACTCGTTGAACGAGTTCACCATCATGATGTTGCCGGTGCGCGGATCGAGGTTGGGCAACCCGACATCACGGATCATTGCGCGAAAGATGTCCCCTTCTTTAGAACCGGGCACGTCGGAAAAATAGCGTGCCCGTCCCGGGTGTCCCTCGCGAACCGCCCGGTCGTTGTATCCCGCGCTGACGGCGGGAATGAAGCCGGTCCCCACGGCGTTGGCGGTTTTGCGTGCGCTCGCGTACGTGGCGTTCAATTTGTCAAGCGCCGCACGGGTTCCGCCGAGGCTCTTCGACGACTGGCCGTAAACGTCGTACGCGGTTACCGCATCCCAGAGTCGGGCATACTTCGGGCGATACTGGCCACCAGGCCCATCCTTCCCGAAGACATCGTCTCCAACAAGGTATACGTCCGGGAGTTCCTCGCGCAGGCGGCGCAGCTCTGCGTGTCCCCCGTCGCGAAAATAGGCGTGGGTCAGGTAGATGTAGACAACGGGCTTGCCGTCGATTTTCAAGTAATGAGGATTGTCGAAATAGTTCTCGGCCATGTGTTTGAAATCATCGACCAGCGTTTTGAAGCTTGGCTTGTCGAATGGTCCGAAGCGTCCCGTCGATTCGTAGAAGAGCGCATACTTCAATTTGCCGGCTTCGGCATGAGAAAGAATGTCATTCTTGAAATCGCCGGACCTCGAGTGTCCTGGCCCCCACCAGCTCACAACCCAGAAATCGATGCCGCCCCTTAGGCTCTGGGCGATGTGGCTGCCGATGATCTCGGCGTTTCGGCTGTCGTAGACGCCCAGCTTCGGCAACTGCCTCGGCTCAAGCCTCCCGCGCAGGGCTCTGTCCATCCAGCCAATGTCCGAATCGCGCCGCGATGCACGATACCACGGGTAGTAGTAGGCGCCGACAAGAGGCTTCTCCGCCTCGACCCCGTCGGACGCTTGCGCGTCCTCGGCCCACGCGCCTTGGCAAAGAGCTGCCGCCGCCATGAGCACAATGATTGCGCTCATCAACACACCCTTCCGCGGAATCCACATCCCCGTCTTCGCAAGAACTGAAACGTTCATGATATTCTCCTGACGCCGACCACCTTGACCAATATTTCATGCGCGCCTGCAGGGCGGATGATTGCAGGGACACCTGGCAGCAGCAAGATAGCTGGAATGTCAGGATCCTGTAGGTCAGGACCTGTCCTGACGAAAAGAAGCGCGCCAGGACAACAGGTCATGGCCTACAAAGAATGCCTCATGCGATTACGTGATGGACGATAAACTGAGCCCCCACTTTCTGTAGAAAATTCGATTGGGAAACGTTCCTGCTCATTGAGAGCTGCGATTGATGTTCGGGTATCCCTTTTGCAGGAAGCCGTAGAGTTGCTCAAGAATCGCGGCACACGCTGGATCATTTGCCTGGTTGTAATAGCCTTCTTTGTCTTTGATGACGTTGTACAATTCCATGCCGCCGGTGCCATTCTGTCCCCATTGAGTCAGACGCCAATCGCCGTACCGAACGCTGTAACCCATGCCCACTGTACTGCGAGTGACCTGCGTGAAGGCTGGCTTCTGCCAGCTTATGGACGAATCCTCCACGACAGGCCTCAGGCTCTTGCCCGACAGTTCGTGGGGCGGCTTTAGACCGCAGAGGTCGACGAGTGACGGGTAAAGGTCGAGCAGTTCCACGACGACTTCCGTTGTCGCGCCCATCCCTGGTGATTCGGGCACCCACATCACGAAGGGGACCCGCGCTCCGATATCAAATACGGTCACTTTGTTCCACCATCCGTGTTCACCGAGGTGGTAGCCATGATCGCCTAACAGCACAACAACCGTATTGTCCCACAGTTTCAAACGATCCATCGTATCAAAAACTTTTCCAACCTGAGCATCCACGAATGTGGTACAGGCGTGATAGGCTCGCTTGAATTCACGACGATCCGTGTCCTCAAAGGTGGCAAAATTGTACGTGTCGGGCAACGCATGCTTTGAAAGTTCAGTACGGTCGTTCGGGTCTTCCGCCAACTGCACCTCATCCAGTGGATAGAGATCAAAATACTCCTTCGGAGCGACAAAGGGGTCGTGTGGCTTATGGAATCCGACTCCGATAAAGAACGGCTTGTCGTGATTCTCTTCCAGCAGGCGGACCGCTTCAGCAGCGATCATCCCATCCGCCTGAGCCTTGTCGCCACCTTCTGCAGCGCGCCAACGCGCCCATCTGACGGTACCGTCGCCAAGCCTGCGTCCTTCGCCTTCGAGGCCGATTTTCGGCTGTTGCCCCATCGCCTTGAAGAAGTAATCGAATGACGCATCATCGCGAAAGAGGGTTGGCTTACCTTCTGCATCCGTTCCCAAATGAAACATCTTCCCCAGCCCGGCGGTGAAATAGCCGTTGTTGCGAAACAGCTGCGGAAGCGTTACCACGTCCGGCCACTTGTGGCGCAAAGGCACCTTGTTGGAAACGATTCCCAGCTCGTCCGGGCGCATGCTGGTCAAAAATGAGGAACGGCTGGGGTTGCAGACCGGGTACTGGCAATAGGCTGCGTTAAACTGCAGCCCCATCGCGGCCAACCGATCGATATGCGGCGTCAGAATGCCGTCCGTCCTGTAGGAAGCCAGCTCGGGCCTGAGGTCATCGATCGTGATGAACAGGACGTTCATCGGCTTCGCCGCCGCGTAGCCATGTGTGGCCGCGATTCCGATGATCAAGCAGAGTGATATTGCGCGACATGCTGCTTTGGCACACATGATATTTATTCTTTCTTACTGAAAATTGACGATTCCCACTGTTTCAGTTGACGCAAATAGTCGTTTGCTACGTCCGGATACTTTTCCGCCACATCGTTGGATTCTGAAGGATCTTTCGACAAATCGAACAATCGAAATTCCCCCTTCCGTAGATGCGCCTTCCACTGCCTGTCTCGCAAGGCCGACCAACCCGGCTTGTCGTTCCAGAATATCGGTTTTGCCCTCTTGTGGGATTTTCCAAGCCATGCTGCGCTTAAGTCCTCACCGTCAATTCCGTCCGGTACATCCGCCCCGGCCAGCGTCGCCAGCGTGGGCAGCAGGTCCACGCCACTGAAAAGTGTTGTGCTGTTGCTGCTCCCCGCCTTGATCTTTGCTGGCCAGCGCACGAAGAACGGAGCATGAATGCCACCATCATGCAGCGAAATCTTACGGTCGCGGTACGGCCCGGCCGAACCGACATTGTTCAGCAGCAACGGCTTTTCCTTGTAGCGCCGCACGATACTGTCCCAGTTACCGCATAGCGGCCCCGGCCCGTTATCACTGGAAAAAATCACGATCGTGTTTTCATCCAGCTTCAGGTCCTTCAGCGACTTCAACAACCGTCCAATTTCGGTATCCAGTGCGGTGGCGTCTGCGCAATAGGCACGCATGGCGTCCTGCACATCACCATATTCTGCCACGAACTCCAGGAACTCGCGCTGCAGAGGATATTCGAAATCATCGATATCGACCTTGAGATCCTTGTAGACCGCCAGCTGCTCGGGCGTGGGATTAATGTAGGAATGCGTCGGGTAGACCCAGAGGTTGATGAAGAGTGGCTTTTCCCTGTTACGGGTCATGAAGTCGATGGCAAGATCAACATAATGCGGCGTCGTGTTCTCGCGGTAGTGCGGATCCTGGCGCGCATCCTTCGGCCAGGTTGGTCCCGTACTTTGCGTGGTCAAACTTTCATCGATCCCGTAATCGGCGGGCGGTGGCGCACCCGTGTCCTTTCCGATGTGCCACTTGCCGTAATGAGCGGTCGTGTAACCGGCATTCTTGAGCACACTGGTCAGGCTGGGCCGCTCTACTGCCAGCACGTGGGTCCGATTGAAATAGCGAGCGGGAAACAGACCGCTCATCAGCGCGGAACGGCTCGGTGCGCACCAGGCGCCGCACATATATGCGTTTTCCAGGCGCAAACCGTCCTTCGCCAGGCCGTCGATGTTGGGCGACTGGACATACGGGTGCCCAGTCACGCCCAGGTCACCATAGCCCAGATCGTCGGCCAGAATGAAAACAATGTTGGGTTGTCGCGCCGCCGCAACATCCGCCACCAGGGCCAAACATCCGATCAGCAATAAATGAGGCCAACGTACAGAACAATTCATTTAGTATTTCCTCGCCCGTTTTTTTTGAAACTCCGCGTTCATTTGCTGGACAGATCGACGGCAACCAGTTCTATGTCGTTTCGGACGTAAGCAGTTTGATTGGCGTATGCGGGGTGGCTCCAGACGACTTTCCGTCCTCTGCATGTCTGAGTCGGTTCGAGAACTTTCATTTGACCGTGTGACTGAAAGCCATCGGCGTTCATCGTGGCGATCGTGAACAACCCGGTCTCACCAAACAGCAGATAGCGACCGCTGGGCTCATGACGCGTGACGAAGCAGGTTCCCGTCTTCAATGGCCGTTTGTTCTCGGGACGAACCGGCTCGTAGGTTTTCCACAACTGCTCACCGTCAGCAAAACTCACGGCCGTCAGGGCGCCCGAACGATCGTCGCTGCCGTAGATGACCCCATCTTTCAGCAATGGCGTTGCGGTTGTTGCGTCCAAAGCCTTGCGGAGTTTTCCCTCCCACAGTCGTTCGACCGCGGGCCGGTCCTGCGCCAGTCGCAGCATCAGCGACTTGTTTTTCATGCCGCTGACGAAGAGATAATCGCCCTCACGTTGTGGCCGAGCGATGGACATAGCGCCATGCGGTTGAAGTGGCTCCGTCCAGTACAGGTCGCCATTCGTGGGATTAAGGGATGCGACTGCTTCGGGATGCCAAACCAACAGCTGCTCGACGCCACCGGCCTGAATTAATGACGGCGGACAATAACCGGTTTGCGAACTGGAAAGCGCTTTCCAGATGACTTCTCCGCTATCACGATCGAACGCAACAACCGCCTGGTCCTCGCCTCCGACCATCGTGATCACCATGTTGTTCGTGACCAGCGGATGCGAGGCGAAGCCCCAGATTGGTGTCTCGACACCAAATTTTTCTGGAATATTGATGTGCCATTTCAGCTTTCCTGTGTCTGCCGAAAGCACCATCAAGTCTCCTTCCGCACCCAACGCCACGACAATGCCGTCGGTGACGGTCGGAGTTACTCGGGGACCGGCCGGGTAAGCGATCCTGTAGTCGCACTCGTACTGATGCGACCAGATTTCGTTGCCTGTTTCCGCATCCAGACACAGCACGCGTTCGATGCCGGATTGCTCAGGTCGCGTGGTGGGCCTTTCTATCAGTTCGCCGGCCGTGCGGTCGTAATCCATCATGAAGATCCGGTTGCCGACCACTGCGGGGCTGGCATAGCCTCCTTTAACCGGAACGCGCCATTTGATGGGCAACCCCTGGTCGGGGATCGAATCGACGATTGACGCTTCGCGATAAACACCATCTCGCGTTGGTCCCATCCACTGTGGCCAGTCGTCAGCGGCACAGTGGGACGTAAAACCAGGAACGACAACCCAACTCAGGATCGCGGCAGTCGCCCATTTCTTGACAGATACAAACGGGCGGTCTGCACGGCTGCTCGTTTCTGAAATACGACCAAAATTAAGCTTCATCAGAGGAACCCTTTATTGTGAGTTGCCGATCGACGCTTGCACATTGTCTATTCAGCTATTCAACGTCGACGCGACCTGGCGACAGATTCTGTTTGCTTAAGGAGCTTGCGCATTGACTTGACCGTGTGGGCATTCTTACGAGCACCGGCCAGGTTCGTGTCCTCGTGCGGATCGGCGTACAGGTCGTAAAGTTCTTCGCTGCCTTCGGGCCACAGCGTGTAGTGCCATTGATCGGTTCGAATTGCTTTGCCGAGGTCGTCGCCACGCACGACGACCGTGTAGGCGACTTTCTTTCCGGGGTGTTGTGCATCACGCAGCATGGGAACGAGGCTTCTGCCCTGTAATTCCGTGGGCGGCTTGATGCCACAGAGTTCGGTGAGGGTGGGGTACAGATCGATCAGTTCGACCAGTCCTTCGCTGGTTGATCCTGCTTTTGTCTGACCGGGAACGCGGATGACCATCGGTACGCGATCGCACGTTTCGAACAGCATGACTTTGCCCCACATAAACTTTTCGCCCAGCAGGTAGCCGTGGTCGGAAGTCAGCACCACGATTGTGTCGTCCCAGTGACCGGACTTATGCAGTGCGTCGAATACAAGGCCAATCTGAGCGTCGATGAATGAGACACAGGCGTGATAGGCCTGCATGTATTCCCGGCGCAGCGGATCGTTCCGTACGCCGAATTCGAAATCGTATCTTTCGTAGCGTTTCGTGCGGGCGATCTCCGGGGCGTGCTTCCAGAACTCCAGCGATGCCGGAGTGAATTTCAGTTCTGCAGGCGGATACATGTCAAAGTATTTGTCCGGCGCGAGGAAAGGGATGTGCGGTTTCTGGATGCCGCAGGCCATGAAGAAGGGCTGGTCGCCGTGTGCCTTGTTCTTCAGCCAGTCGGCAATCTGGCGGGCGTTTTTTCCGTCCTTGTGTTGTTCGTCCGTCAGACCTGTCGGGCCCCAACCGGGTTTCTGCCCCTTCGTCTGTTTGGCGATCGACGGATAAAATTCGCGCCACAGACGGCGTGACTTGCCCTCGGCGATCGGTCCGTGCTCCGCCTCAAACTTCTCGCGAATCGGCGTCACCAGCGGCATTTCTTCGTTTTCGAATCGCTCCATCCTGTGCCATGCAACTTCAGCTGGTTCGACACTGGTGTTGTGGAAGACTTTGCCGACTGCGGCGGTCCAATAGCCGGATTCCTTGAAGCGTTGTGGCAGCGAAACCGTTCCCGGCCGCGTCTGGCGAATGTCGGACCTGTTGTCCAGGACGCCGGTCGACTGCGGATAAAGACTGTACAGGAACGATGCCCGCGAAGGCCCGCACACCGGGTATTGGCAGTAGGCTCGACGAAACGTCATGCCTTCGGCCGCCAAGTGATCAAAGGCGGGCGTGCTGATGTGCGGATAACCGGAGGTTGAAACGTGCGTGTTCAGATCATCGCAGACGATGAACAGGACGTTGGGTCTTTCCGCGGCAATGGCGGTTTGGAACAGGCAAAGTCCCAGCGACAGGGCCAGCACGGTTTTCACCGGATTCAGTAGTGTCATCATACGACCTTGCCTTGTTGTCCGAATTCGACATGCAGCCCCGCGTCTGAAGGAAGCTGTTCCGACACATGAAACAGTAAGCCGCAAGGCGCTAGCCGCGGGCAAAAAACACTGCCAATAACCAGCGGCTAGCGCCGTGCCGCTCACAAGAAGAGGCGTTTCCGGACATCCATGAATGAAATTTCGTCACGGTGCTATTCCATTTGCCCTATGAACCTGTTGACCAGCGATGTCCTTCTCGGCGCGCAAAATCATCCTGCTGACAAATCAAAGGCGGGGTTGAGAACAATCAACGCCTGCGGATCGCAAGGAACGGAAAGATCGTCGTCGAGATTGTCGCACACGGCGCTGTGGCCGATGTCCTCCGGCCGATCCCCCGATGCCTTTTTGCACGTGCTTAAGAGCGTTGTCTACTGCGTGGTACTGCTGGCAAAAGACACCGGGACACGGAGTCTCCTGCGCAGCACAGTGATGCCCAGCTGAGCGGTCAGTGGTTGTTGAAATTTCAGTCGATGGCAATGACGCCTGTCATTGCCATCCGATCACCGGAACAAACCAGCGACTGGCTCAGTTTTCGTCTTCGCCGACATCGGGCTGTTCGATTGTCCCTGCGGAATCGAGTTCGAAGTTGGCGACATTGCTTTCCCCGTCGACTACAGTGAACGTCAGGGTCGTCTCGCTGTTATATTTACTCGGGACGGTTTCCTTCACGGCCGGAACCATCTCACCATCAAGCCCCAGATTTGCCTCATCCCCTGTATTAATTTTGACCTTGTATTCCCCCGGAACAGCGCCAGTCTGGCTGGCAGTGTATTCCAGAGTGTAATTTCCGCTTGAATCAGTTTTTCCGTAGGCCGGACGAGTACCTGATTGAATAAACTCCAAATACGCATTTGCCAGTGGCTGGCCATCCATCGTGACCGTCCCATGAACGCCCGATGTATCGACTCCGCTCCCGCCACCACAACCGAGAAGCAACACAGTAGGCAGTGCTAAACAAATCCAACTCCGCACAGTAGATCTCCAGTTTCTAGGATTAATATGAATTAGATTCTGAGTTCGCTTCACGATAGAAGCATTTTCAAAATGCAATATCGGATGGCTGGGGACAAACGAACTGCCCCAGCCCCAGGACTCCTGTCCTGGATGTGACCCGTTACACAGCCAGATGCCGCGATCCCTGAGGGGGCTCGCAACGCGAAACCCCGCCACGTATCAAGGGATCAGGTTGTGACACCGCTACTACGCAATCGATTCGCTCTAAGCCACGCAGCTTAGTATTCACCGACGACAAGGGCATCATTTCGAGCGTGCAGTCGTTGATAGATGCCGAATCCAGCTCCACCGTTCGCCTTGTCGAACGGATCTGCGCCCATCCATGCCCGGCCGGTGTGCTCAATGTTCTCGCTGATGAAATGGACACTCCCGTCCATGAAGGCGAATTGGGCGCCTCCGATGTGCGAACTGCTGGCCGAACGAGCCCTAATGGTCCCACTGGCACTGAGCGGCGGGTTCATGACAAATTGGCCGCAGTAGATGATGTCGTTGGTCTGGCCCCGCGCCCATCCGCGTGCGTTGACCCGACCATACATTGACGCAGCCAGTGAGATCTTTTTATCGATCTCACCGATGGCGATCGTGTTCGAGGTGCCGTCGGTGAAGTCTCTAAACCTCCACGAGCCCGCGTTGTCCCGTCCACCAAACCCGTTCCATCGTGTTGCCTCGTTGGGCCGGTGTGCAACCCCGCTAAACGAGCCAATATTCGCTTTGTAATTAGTGAGTGCCTGGTTGGGGACGTACCCCTTGGAATTCATACCATTCTTGTTGGCGTTGGTTGGGCCGGGATTCGAAGGGCACTGGAAACTTGACAGAACTGTCGATGCCAAATCGCGATTAATATTCGATTGCGGGTAGTCTGTGTTTGCGAGGGGGTAATTGAAGTCAAATTGATTGTAGAGTGGAGCCTGATCAATGAAGGGCAGGATGAATGCGCTCCAGGCGAACGCATTTCCTCCAGCTCCAGGGAAGGCCGGATTACCGTCAAAAAGGCCGTTGTATTGATGGACAATCGGAAAGCGACCATGGACGTCGGCGTAGTTATGTATTGCCAAGCCGAATTGCTTGAGGTTGTTTTTGCACTGGGTGCGGCGGGCCGCTTCTCGTGCCTGCTGGACGGCTGGCAGCAACAATGCGATCAGAATGGCAATAATTGCGATTACCACCAGTAATTCGATCAGCGTGAAGCCTCGAATACGACCACCTTGGGCGCGATGACGAAATAACATGTCACTTTCCTTTGTAAAACCTTGACGGCCTAAAATCACATTTCTCAATATTCACAAGCCGTTTATAGATAGCCACAAATGCTTCATCGTTACGGACGATTTCAGGAATTCGTGAAATAATGACGGATCGGCGGTCAGGGATTACCCGTCACCGGCAGGTTTTCGACCGCTTCGAACAGCACCTCGACCTGCTTTTTCGTTAGTGCACGATCAAAGAACGCAAGTTCATCAATTCGGCCGTCCCACAGATTGCGACTGCCGCTGGCGGTTCCAATCCAACACGCCTCGTCGCATGCGGGCGCCATTTGCTCACAGGGCGTGGAGGCAACAACGCGGCCGTTGCGGAATATCGTCAGTGACTGGCCGTCGCAGACCATGACCACATGATGCCACTCATTCAACGACAATTCGTCAGACTCAACCACATCGACCTGTGACCAGTCTTCCATGCGGACGACCGCCTGCAGATGGCCGGCAACGGGATCAAGGCGTAAGGCATACCGTCCGCCCGAATCACCGTCGAAGTCCGTCACGACGATCGCTCCGGCCGGACGGCTGGCGAGGTGAACCCAGACAGCGATCGAAAATGCGTCGCTTGGCAGAGGCGGGGCCGTTGGAATCATTCCACCGCGGCCAAGCGACTGCTCACCGATTCTTAGTGCCATGCCGATGCGTCCCGGCGCCCACGGGGGCTTTTGACCCGTGCCCTTGAGCACTTCGCCGGCGTATTCCGGAAGATAATCAAATGGTTCTTCCCCCGAAGTGCACGCCAGCCCCAGTGTCTGGATCGCCATGCGATAGTAGGCCACCGGCTTCCATCGCTTTACCAGTTTTGGATAGACCCATTCCGTCTCTTCAATGCTCCGAATGAAGCGGTCTGTCGCCAGATCGATACCTGCCGGCTGGCTGGTCGTTTCTGCAATGCGAACCGCCTGAGAGGTACGCAAATCGAACGATTCCGCAATATCGCCTCCGTCAGCTGCCTTTGGCCGGACGCTAACGAGTCCTGCGAAAACATGCACCTCGCTCTCTCCCGCACTGGCCTCGACCGAGAACTCCGTACCAAAATCAACCACTTCCGCTTCGGGCGTCTCAACCGTAAACCCAACCCCTTCCGGAGGGACCTTGGCGGAAAGTCGGCCGGAATGGAGGACCACGTAGTTTTTGTCCCGAAGCTCAAGCCGTGAAGGTGCTTCGACGATGACGGTCACCCCGGATGCCAGCTCGAATTCCATTAATCCTCGCTCAAGCTCGTATTCGCCGATGCGAAGCTCGTCCTCGTCCCACGGGGTTTGTTCTCGGGTGAGCACAGTATCAATGCGGCTGGTCAGCGCTGCGACGACATCCCCGCCGAACAGGGCTGGATCCTCTTTCTCTGAGTTCGGCCAGGCCAGCACGATCAGCAGTGTTGCGACAAGCATGCCGACGACCGCAGTCACACGAAGCGTTGGCGATGATGGTGAGGGCTGCGGGGTGACATTTGCCAGAACCAGGCCGTGTTCCCAGGTGAGCACTGCGTGGGTCTCGCATAGCTCCAGGTACAGCTGCTGCGCATCTGCGTCATCGCGCAGCCGGTTTTTCAAACGCTGCCGTGCGCTCGCGTCGAGCCGCCCGTCAAGAAACTCTGACAGGAGTTCCTGAAGTTCATCGTCGACATTCCATGTCTTCATTGTTTCACCTCCAGCGTTTTGTTCCGAACACACTCGATCAGTATTGTTCGGGCGCGAAACAATGACTGCTTGATGGCGTTCGTCTTTCGATTCATGGCTGCGGCGATATCTGCCAGCGCGAACCCATCCTGATAGCGAGATCGAATCAACTCACGATGGCGATCGTTCATCTGTGAAAGACACTGGCGAACCAGGTCTCTTCGCCCTTCCATTGTCTCGTCCCGTTCAGACGCCGCTTCTGCCAGTTGTCCAACCAGCAAATCGTCAAACACGACGCACTCACGGGCCAGCTTCTTCCGATAGGCCATTACCTGAAAGTAAGCCGTTTTCCTCATCCAGGCGGAAAAATTCGTTCCGATCTCAAAATCAGAGGATTTTACCCACAAGACGGTATTCGTTTCCTGCATGATGTCGTTGGCTTGGTCAGCATCAGCCACCAATGACAAAACGTAGGCATACAGCCGCGCTTGATGAGACGTAAGCAATTGAACGAATTGCAACTCTGAGTTCGACATCGCTTGCCAATCCTTTCTCTTTGCTACCAGAGAATAGCCAATTTAATGGATCGGTTACGGTAAGTTTTATCGGATATTGAATTTCCGTGATACGCCCCCCATGGGCAACGCCGTATCGCACCTCTGAGTTGGTTCCTGTGGGCGAGGTTTCGTGTCTTTTCGTGTGCTTTTTGTGGCAAAAAATCAATTGCTGTCCCAGGGATCACCGGGTGAATTTTGAACAGGAGGCAAAAGACAGAACAGAGTTCACGAATCATCGTATCTCTGCTTCCTCGCCAATCCCCAAAACCAGGTTCTGACAAAGCACCACAGCGTATCAGGCTGACTCGTGGCGCCGACAGTCGCGTTCCGGCCTGAGAAAACGGCCTGACGTAAGCCAGATGTTCGCGATCGGTCATTTTTTCCCGGGAATAATCCCCATGTCCGACACGTAAATGTTCATGACCCGAGCCAGATGTTCGCGCTCGGAATCATTGCTCAACTTCAGCTTCTCAAGTTTTTCCAGAATCGCCATGGCGTCGCCCTGCAGAAACTTTTCGACTGCTTCTCGTTGGCCGGCATGGGTTTCCATGGCCACCGTCGTGGCGGTTTTCATGGCAATCGCCGTGGCTGTTTCCAGGGCAGCATCAATGTCGTTGCACAGAGCAGCCGCCTCAAAGCGCAGCATCATTATGCTCGGACGTCGTACGGTGGCCAGTGCCCGGTCGGCAATCGCGATCGCTTCCGCACCCAGTTCGGGGATTCCGTCGCGCTGCCCGATCCGAATCCGGTGAATCGCACGTACGGACAGCGCATACGAGTAACAGATTTTCTCGGGAGAAACGCGGGCCAACTGGTCGTCGAGTTCTGCGGCGCGATCGTAGTCACCGCGTTCAATGGCCAGCACGGCATCCAGTACTACCGCTTCGTCGCGGGGCAGACTGTCGATGATCGCCTGAAACTGTGCGGGGACGGATTTCGCCAGGTCGATGCATGCCATGTTGCAGATCAGGAACCCGGCGTCGCTGTTGTAATGGTCCATCTCCCAGGCGGCGTAGAACCTGGCCGCTGCCTCATTGGCTGCTCCCTGGTTCATGAACAGTATGCCCTGCACCGTCAACTGATCACCCGGATCCTGCAGTGTCCGTGCGTAAGCGTTGGCACGCTCGACGGAATGCTGCCAGGTGACGCTTTCGGCCACCATCGGGGGAAACAGCCGAATGCTTCCCGCCCGCAGTTCGCTGGTCGGGTCGAGCAGCATGTCGTGGGAACGCAGCAAGTCGTCCAGCGCGGTGTTTTTTATTTTTTCGTCTCTGTGAGTTGTACCGAATGCCAGGCGGTTATGATCGTCGGTATTGACCGGAGCGTCACCCACCGCCCTTTTTAAGGCGTCCGTATTCATCATCAGCGCTGCGGCCAGGTCACACGGGCCAGTCAGCCCGATACGCTGATACAGTTCCGGGAATTCCTCAGGCGGTTTGCCGATCCCGGCGAGCTGGCGCTCGGGATGAATCTCGGAATGCGATGCCAGAAACATCAGTTCGGCACCATTCGGCTGATACATGCGGACGTGCGGAAACACGTCCAGCACTGTCTGGCCGAGAATCTGAAACAGTGCGTCGTCGATCAGATAGGTCCCCATCCATTGCAGAAAAATACCGTCCGGCTGCAGATGGTCCGACACCATGTCCAGAAACTCGCGCGTGTACAGGTGGGACGCACCAGCGGTCCAGGGATGCGATGGCTGCGACACGATGATGTCGTACTTTTTGCCGGTCAGCGCCAGAGCACCACGAGCGTCGTTGTTGATGATGTTGACGCGGCGGTCGCTGAGCGGATCGTGAGCCCGGCGATCGGCCATTCTGCGGCTGGCTTCGATCACCAGCGGTTCGAGTTCAATGACATCGATTTTCTTGATGAAATCAGGAATTTTCTGCACCACCGTCCCACTGCCAAAGCCGATGACGAGCATCGATTCTGCCTGGGGTCGAGCAATCGTTGGCAGCGCCGACAACCACAAATGAGCGTCGCGGTCCGGAGGTGTTCCACGGCTGGTGAAGCTGGCTTCAGACAGTCCGTTGTTCGTCAACGACCATGCTTGCGGTGACGTTGCGGCGACGCGAACCGTTGACGACCGACCGATGCCCAGATACTCGGCTGAATTCAGGTCCACGTGCGCCGTAAACGGCGACGAACCGAGAATGTGCAGCGGTGGTCCGGGTCGGTATACCAGTCCGACCCCGATCAGCACGAACGCAATCGCGACGCGGCGCGCAATGCCGGGCACCAGCAGATACAACGTGCCTGCTGCAAGTGCCAGGTTGGTGATGACCGCCAGCCGGGCCGTACCCGCAAAACCGAGTTCCGGAATCACAAGAAAGGCGGCCAACAGAGCGCCGCACACGCCACCGATCGTGTTCCACGAATAGACTCGGGCCGAATTGGCAGCCGCCTGAACCGGATCATCCGAGACCGCACGCACTGCAAATGGAAAGGTCGCGCCGATGAACAACGTTGACGGCAGCAGACTCAGCGAACACCACAGCGCGTTTCGAATGGGATCGACGACGCCGGAAGAGCCCGTGCCCACCCTCCATTCCGGCAGCCAGTCGATGACTTCATACATCACCATCGACATCACTGCCGCCCCCGCCTGCGCGACGGCCAGTCCGATCAGCGACGACGTCCGCGACCGTGCGAACCGCGAGGCGATCGCACTTCCGGCAGTAATTCCGAATAGAAATGTGGCCAGCATTGTCGCGAAACCGTGCAGGCTGCCGCCGATCAAATGCCCCAGCAATCGCGCCCACAGTACTTCATACGTGAACGACACGAAGCCCGAGACCAGCATCATCGGCATGACCAGACCCACGCCCTGATACCAGAGCGGAACATCGTCTGTGTCTGCGGTTTGCTCGTGTGCCGCTGTGGACTTAGCCGTGTTTTGCACTCCCAGCCATGCGGCCGCCATAAAGACCAGGATGTTGACAGCGACACCACAGATCGTCGTGTTGAACAAACCCAATGCCGGCAACAGAACAAAGGCCGCCAGAATCGTGCCGGCGACGGCTCCCAACGTGTTGATTGCGTACAGCAGCCCGATGCGACTGCCGATCTGATCTTTTCGAAGCACCGCGTGACGCGCCAGCAATGGCAGCGTGGCACCCATACATGCCGTGGGAACGAACAGAATGACAAAGGTTGTGACCACGTAGATGGCGGGCTGCATCCAGCCGCCGGCATCCGGCGGTTGTGGCTGTCCGCCAATCGTCTCGACCATCAGCGATCGCGCGACGGTCAAGCCCCAGGGTACCAGCAACGCTCCGGCGGCAATCAGAAACTCAAGAATTCCGTAGGCCAGCAGTGGACGTCGAACGCGGTGCTGAAAGCGTCCGGCCAGCCACGCCCCACTCGCAAGGCCGGCCATATAGGCCGACAGGACCGTCGCAATCGCCAGTTCGGACGTGCCGAAGACGATCGCGAACTGCCGCATCCATGCTGTCTGATACAGCAAAGCGGCTAATCCGGACAGAAAGAAGCACAACAGCAGCAGCGGGAATCCTGATGCATCGCGAT
>JAPYTO010000112.1:0-16084 GCA_029941865.1 Fuerstiella sp.
ACAAGGTGATTGACGCAGCGGATTACGTTCCTCAGCATCGCGAACGAGTCTTCATTGTCGGGTTTCGCCGCGATATTTTCGGTGACCAGCCAGCCTTTGGATTCCCGGCCGTACCGGAAGTCAGTCGTCCAAAGTTGCGCGACATTCTGGAATCCAAACCTGACGAAAAATATACTCTGTCCGACAAGCTCTGGGGCTATCTGCAGGACTACGCCGAAAAACATCGTCGCCGTGGCAATGGCTTCGGCTGCAGCGTCGCCAAACTCAACGGCACGACGCGGACTCTTAGTGCACGTTATCACAAGGATGGTTCCGAAATCCTGATTCCTCAGCGCAACCGAAATCCTCGACGGCTGACGCCACAGGAAGCCGGTCGATTGATGGGTTTTCCTGAAGAGCTTGTGTCGCGGAAAGCGCAGGTCGTTTCAGACACGCAGGCCTACCGTCAATTCGGCAATGCCGTCGTGCCAGCCGTCGTCACGGCGGTCGCCACGCATATCGTGGCCGTCATGCGAGAAGCCGTTGTCTCTCGATCGGGTAACGGGTGCGTTCTGAAGGCAAAGAAGCGTCGTCGTCGTCGCCTGAGCAAGGTGGCGGACGAATTGTCTCGCAGAAAACCGAAGTAAGCGCGTTTGATTCGCGGTTAACTGTCGGGGCGGCATAATTTCGGCGACGATGAGCAACACATCACCGGGGGCAATGGCAATGGCAGTATCGCGAAACACTATCCTGTTGCTGTCGGTGGTGACGGCGTCGGTCAGCCTCTGTGCCTGTTCGGTGGCATCGGCTCAAAACGGCTACCCGCCTGAATTCGCAGACAGCGACTCCGTTGTGTACAAACAGGTTGGCGACGTCAGTCTGCGGATGTGGTTGTTCAACCCCACCGATCATAATGCTCGCACAGATACTCGCCCGGCCGTCGTGTTCTTCTTTGGTGGCGGTTGGAAAGCAGGCACGCCGGCGCAGTTCGAAACGCATTGTCGCTATCTTGCGTCACGGGGCATAATTGCAGCAACGGCCGACTACAGAGTCGCGACACGGCACGGAGTTACGGCCGATGCGTGCGTCGAAGATGCCAAGTCTGCGGTCCGCTGGCTACGGCAGCATGCTTCATCTCTGGGCATCGACCCTGACCGCGTCTGCGCCGGCGGTGGATCTGCCGGTGGACACACGGCATGCTGTACGGCTCTGATACAGGGGCTTGACGCTGACAGTGAAGATGTCAGCATTTCATCCGTGCCCAATGCGCTGGCTTTGTTCAACCCGGCTGTGATGCTGGCTCATCTTGACGGCTTCGGCCTGGGCGGAATCCCGGAAGAAAAAGAGGCCGACATCGCCACGCGTACCGGCGTTCCCGCTGTGCAGATTTCCCCCATTCATCACGTCCGGGCAAACATGCCACCCACCATTATTTTTCATGGCATGGCCGACACGACCGTCCCGTATGCGACGGCTGAGGAATTCAGCAAGCGGATGCTGGCCGCTGGAAATCAGTGTGAACTGAAGAGTTTCCCAGAGGCACAGCACGGATTCTTTAACGCCCCAAAAGGGAATAACGCGGCTCGCCGTGATCGCTCGAACCAATGGCACCAACGCACGTTGCTGCAGCTGGATAAGTTTCTTCAGTCACTTGGCTGGCTGGACGGCGACGCCACCGTCCGGGTCGTTGATCAGGACTTCGTCAGTCTTCGCGGCAATGTCACCAACAGCCTGCGGCAATTCTCGGTCAAAAAAACGGGGCACGTCGCGTTCATCGGCGGATCGATCACCGAAATGGAAGGTTATCGTCCGCGCATCTGTGAGTGGCTGCAACATCGTTTTCCCGACACAGATTTCACGTTCACGGCTGCGGGGATATCGTCGACCTGTTCCAACACGGGAGCATTTCGCCTGCAGCGTGACGTCCTTGCGCACGGTCCGGTTGACCTGTTGTTCGTGGAATTCGCAGTCAACGATGATCAGGACGCAGCACATTCCGCAGATGCGTGCGTACAGGGGATGGAAGGAATTATTCGTCACCTGCGGCAGCACAATCCCAATGCCGACGTCGTGATGACTCACTTTGTGAATCCGGGAATGCTGAACACACTCAGTGGGGGCGAAGCAATTCTCAGTGCCAGTCAGCACGAACGCGTCGCGCGGCACTATCAGATCCCTTCAGTGTATCTGTCCAAAAAAGTCGGCCAGCGCATCAACGACGGTTCGCTGACCTGGAAACAGTTTGGCGGCACCCATCCTGGTCCCGCAGGAAACCAACTGGCGACGGACATGGCCACGTCGATCCTGTCGACCGGCTGGCGTGGCATCGACGCCGCGCAGCTACGGCCGATCGCGCATCCAACACCGCGGAAGATGTTGTTGAGTTCGTCGTTTGCAAATGGGGCACTGTTGCCGCTTGATCGAGTGCAACACGATGCGGAGTGGAAGATCAGCGAGCCCGACTGGAAGTCGATCGCGGGAGGCAAGCGTTCACGATTTCTGGGCATACCACTGCTCCATTCAGAAGTCCCCGGAGCACTCGCCTCGATCAGCTTCGACGGCACGGCGATCGGCATCTACGTGTTGGCGGGCCCGGATGCCGGTCAGGTGGAATTTCGCATCGACGACGACAAATGGCAAACGGCCGAGCTGTATCATCGATACAGCAAGGGGCTGCACTATCCCCGCACCGTCGTACTGGCGGCCGGCATGAAACCCGCGGCTCACAGACTCGAATTCCGGATTGCCGCCTCCCAGCACGCGACGAGCACGGGCACGGCCGTCCGGATTCTGGCAGTCGCCGTAAACGAAGCCGCAACCTCCGGCAGCTAACGCCGCTTGTGCGAAGCATATGCAACGTCTGCGTCTTACTCTATAGCGCGTGCGCGACGAGTATCGTCTGAGCCGGTTTTGCCGGCGCTGTCTGGTTTTGGGCAGCACCGTTTCACATCGTCCGATAATCCACCAGAGCAGAGGAAACGAATCATATCACGGCAACACCGTCACGGAGGCCACCATGTCCAAGTCAATAAACGTTCTGGCCCTCGTCCGCGACGATCACCGCTTTATTTTTCTGTACGATGACAATAGCGTAGAAACAATGCTGACGACGCTGAGTCAATACGCCAGTGACCCTGAACTGGAGTTCACCTGGTACGACGCGGCGATGTTGGCCCAGCGGGTTCGCCGGATGCTGGAGCAGCAACAATTTGAAGAGCAGATGGAAGACTTCCCCCACGCCTTCTGATTCACCTCCCTTGCCGAGGCCCCCGGATGCAAAGTGCCGTACCTTCGTTTCTGAACTATCTGAAGGTTGAACGCAACTGTTCTGAGTTGACGATCAAGTCATACACGGACGACCTCAGTCACCTGTCCGATTTCATTCTGGAGCAGTTCGGCACAGTCCCGCAACCCGCCGCGATTGAAGTCAGTCAGTTGCGGGGCTACGTTGCTTATCTTCACGAGTGTGGTTATGCGCAAGCGACCGTGGCCCGACGGCTGGCCTGCCTGCGAAGTTTCTTCCGCTACTGCCAGCGGGAAGGACTTTGCGATTCAAATCCCGCCAAGCCACTGAGGACTCCGCGAGCAGGGAAAAAGCTGCCGCACTTTCTGACGACCGATGAAGTGGGACGGCTGCTGTCAGCGCCGTCAGCAACGAAGCACGACGGACTGCGTGACCGAGCCATTCTGGAGACGGTGTATTCGGCTGGCCTTCGCGTCGCTGAGGTCGTCGGTCTGGATCTGCAGGACTACGACCGACCATCAGGAATTATTCGAGTCCGAGGAAAAGGCCGCAAGGAACGAATCGCGCCGGTTGGCAGCTACGCGACCAAGGCGCTGCTAAGCTGGTTGGCCGTGCGGAAGCCCGATACGAATGCCGACGAGAATGATCAGGCAGCACTGTTTCTAAATCGATTCGGACGTCGCCTGACAACGCGGAGCATCGGGCGGATGCTGGAAAAGCACATCATCACGGTCGGACTGTCACAACAGACCTCCCCACACACGCTCCGGCACAGCTTTGCCACCCATCTGCTGGACGGCGGCGCGGATTTGCGCAGCGTTCAGGAACTGCTGGGGCACAAAAGCCTGACGACGACGCAGATCTATACCCATATCAGCACACGGCGACTGCGGGAAACCTACGAAGCGGCACACCCGCATGCTCAGGTACCTCGGCAAAACTGAGCCTTCCTCGCCCGGTCTGCATTGACCCGGTGTATGACTCACCACACGAAATTCGATCGTACGCCACGTCTTATTGCCGCCGCCCCAGAGCCGGGCCATTGTCCGGCGGCATCGATACGTGCCAACTCAGCAACTGCTGTGTGAGGCTGGCCACGACGGATGAATTCTGCGCGGTGACGTGATTCTGCTCCGACACATCTTCAGCAAGATTGTAGAGCTCCGGGTTGCCACCATCGTAGTCGCAGTAGAGTTTCCACTTGCCGCTGCGTACCGCCAGATCGGGAAGTGCCGAGTAGTGCCGAAACTTTTTGCGGTCCGGCGGTCGGCGAAAAAACAGCGGGCTCTTCCGCCCGGCTTTCGATCTTCCCAGCAATGTGTCAGCCAGATTTTCACCGTCAAACGTCACTCCCTCCGGTACAGCGGTTTCAGTCATTGACAGCAGCGATGGAACCAGATCGATCGCTGAGAATACGGAATCACGATTGCGGCTTCCTTGAATTTCCTCAGGCATCAATCCCGGAGCCCAGGCGACCAGCGACGACCGGATGCCTCCTTCATAGAGTGTTGCTTTGTGGCCCCGCAGCGGAGATGCCGATCCGAAGCCAACCTCCGGGCCATTGTCCGAACAGACAAGAATCACGGTATTGTCTCGCAGCTTCCTGCTGTTTCTGACGTAGTCGAAGATTACTCCCAGTTGTTGATCCATTGTTTGCAGGACGGCAAGGTAGAGCGTGCGATCGGCTCCATCGCCCCATTTGGCTAACGGAGGATGCATGGGAGTATGAACATCATCGGGCCACAGGTTGAGATAGAACGGTTGGTCCTGCGATTCTGCAAACTTCGCGAACGCGAGGGCCGCTTCTGTGAATTTTTCCGTCACGTATGCTCGGTCATGCCAGATGACGGGACCGTGTCCCAGCGCATGTGAACCAAGATTGTGCGGCACCGGTAATTTTCGACCCGGAGAATACTTCAGCGGCAGGACACGGGCCCCCAGTCCCTCAAAGTTTGTAATGGATTCATCAAATCCGTATTCCGTAATCAATGGCGCTTCGTGAATATTTCGCTGCCCGCCCATGTGCCACTTACCGAAGTGTCCGGTCGCATACCCGGACTGCTGCAGCGATCGCGCCAGCATGGGTGCGCTTACGTCCAGCCAGTTGGCGATACCACGTTGTTCATTGCTGTTGCGGTTATTGAGATAGGACGTGATCCGCCATCTCTGGGGGTAATGCCCTGTCGACACGGCCACACGCGAAGGGGAACAGATCGGCGAGTTGACATAGAATTGTTCAAAAGCAATCCCCTCCGCCGCGAGCTGGTCAATATGGGGCGTGCTTGCTTCCTTGTTGCCGAAACATGAAAAATCGGCCCACCCCATATCGTCAATGAAGACCAGAATGACGTTGGGACGTTTCTTCACGACGTCGGCGACTACGAAACTGCCGGGCGCACAAAGAATCGCACCAAGCGTAAACAGCAGGGCGCTGCTTCGAATTCTTTGCGACAATGCAGTCCAGCTGACGTTTGTTTTCATGATCAAATCATTCGCGTACGAGATGCAACGCCGTTCGTAACCTGGCGGTCAGGGCAGCCAAAGGTACATTCGTAACGAAAATCCACAAGGATCGCAGCCGCAAATCAGTCAACATCTCTGCCACCGCCGCGAAAACGTTGTGATCGTCTGATTTCTACGCAGAATCGACACTCATGTTGCGTTAGTATTTGCTCAGACAGGATCGCTTCGGCTGGCATGATTTGTCACGCTGACGGAAGCGAACGGTTTCTCAGTGACGCGTTGTGGAGCGAGAATCTTCGTGGTGTTCAGAATGAGCAAATACATCCGTTTGGAAAACGAATTCATTGAAACGAGATCATTCCCATGAGCAGCAACTTCAGGGAAGATCAGCGCCTGAAACGATTGCTGGTGCAGGACGTGGCCCGACTTCAGGACGTTGAGCTGAAACATGAACGTGTTCGTCAGTTGCTGAAGGCAACCGGAAGTGACGCTCTGTTGCTGCAGAATCCCGAGAACATTGCGTGGTTTACAGCAGGTGTCGACCGGTTCCGATGTGCATCGGAAAGCTGTACCACCAGCCTGTTTGTCACGCCGGAGGCCAGACTATTCGCGACGAACTCGATTGACTCGGCTCAGATATTTGAACGTGAAGCGTTCGGTCTTGGATTTCAGCTGAAGCAGCGAGAGTGGTTTCAACCGCATGACGACCTCGTCAGTGATCTCTGTCGTGGTCGAACAGTCCTGTGTGACCGAGGTATCAACGGCGCGAAGTGTGCTGCCAACGCTGTCCAGTCAATTCGCTTACCGTTGACCGAACTTGAAGTGGTCCGGATGCGGCTGCTGAGTCGAATTGCTGTGCACGCTGTGGAAGCCACCGGGCATCATCTTCGCCGGGGTGTGACTGAGTCGGAGGTTGCGGGCGAAGTAAGTCATCGTCTGTTGAAACGCACTGTGGCGCCGGTCAGAATCCAGGTCTGTGCAGACGGTCGAAACGAGCGTTATCGGCACTGGACGTTCGGCGAACAGGCGATCGAAAACTTCGCCGCGATTTCCTGCGTCGCTCGCAGGTGGGGACTGCACGTGGGAGTGACTCGGACTGTCTGTCTGGAAAACGTCCCGGCTGAACTGTGGCGGGTTTTTCAGCGAGCGATGTTGGTGCATGCAACCGGCATATTCTTTGCCCGACACCAGCAGACCCTGGACGACGTATGGAAGAAGGTTCACCGCATTTACGAAAAGTTTGACCTGGCCAACGAATGGCAGCGGGCGGATCAGGCTGATGTCATCGGCTACAGCTCAAGCGAATGCCAGTTGACGCCACATTCGAGCTATCAATTGCAGGCACCGGCTCCCGTGTTCTGGCATCCGTCGGTCGGCCCGGCCATGCTTGGTGATACAGTTCTTCTGCACAACTCATCGAACGAGCAGCTGACGATGTCGTCTTCCTGGCCGCAGGTTCCCGTTCTGGTGAAGGGCCGGGAAATCCTTTGTCCAGGCATCCTTCGGGTGCAGCCTGCCGGGGCACGGGGCGAAGCGTCTGAAATGGAGAAAGCGGCAGCGTCTCTCTTCGACTGCCCTGAGCCTCCACAGGAAGACGGTTCCCCGCGGGTCGAGTCCGTCTGGGACATGGACATCCCTGCGTTCAAGTCGATTCATGCGAAGAATCGCTGAGTGCGGCCTGGCAGCGTGTGCGGAGACGTCGGTTCTTGTGAGCGGCACGGCGCTAGCCGCCGGTTATTGGCAATGTTTTCACCCGCGGCTAGCGCCTTGTGGCTCACTGTTTCAGCTAACCGGACAGCCTCCTGGGAAACGGCCCAGCCGCATGAAACGCCGCAGGCAAACTTTGTCACGGCCAACACAGGCGCAGGCGGAATGGCCGAGCAGGAATTCGGAAAATGCGGCGCACCAATTGCGATCAACAGGGCACACGTGCCTTAAACGTAACAATGGTATACAACAGTGCACCAACGACACGACCGAAATTGTCCGAATAAGTGACACAGAAATCTGTAAGGAAAAGGAAAGACGTGCGTCATTCTGCCGAACACTTTGTATCGTCGGCACGTAGCAGGTCGATTGATATGGCGTCCCGCAGTGCTGGCGCCAAGTAGCCCCCTACGTTTTTATTGCCCGCCCATGACCTGTCAGGTCACTAATTGAAATTCCACCGGAGTGTGATGTTGTCCAGGAAGACGGAATCGATCCCCTATCACTGTACCTTCTGCAGAGAACGCCTGGTCAAGGCTGATCGTTGTCGCATTGATTATCTGTGGCTGTTTGTCCTGTTTCGCCCGTTTCGGTGTCCGCATTGCTTCATGTGTGTCAGTCGTCCGATGGCGTGGATAGGTCGCCTGTGGCCCGTGCGGGCGGTGATCAGCTTTATTCCAAAGAAACTATCGCCTGGCAGGACTCGCCGATCGTCCGGCAAGTTTCTGAAACCCAGTGGAAACCCGTCCCGCCGACGATCTCGAAACAAATCGGACATGGACAAGACACCAGTACCGCGGGACCAGCAGGCCTGAAAGGCCTTGCGGCGGTCGTTCCTGACTACAGATAGTTTGAGCGGCCCTGTTCTTTAAGTTGTGCCAACAGTTCCTTAATCCGCTCTGAGTCCCGTTTGTGCGCAACCAGAGTCGCATCTGCGGTCTGCACGATGATCAAATCGCTAACCCCAAGTGTCGCCACCAGATGGTTCTCTGACGTACGCACAATACAGTCATTCGTGTCGATTCCCACGAACGCGCCATCGATTGTGTTCCCTGAATCATCCTGATCGGCCAGCCGCGGCACAGCCAGCCAACTGCCCACGTCGTCCCATGAAAACGGAGCCTCAATGATCGTGGCCCCGGTTGCCCGCTCCAGAACTGCACAGTCGATTGAGATGCTGTTCATCAAAGGAAACTCTTCGCCGAGTACTTGAGCGTAGCTGTCTTCACCGATTGATCGCGCGATACGTTGCAGGCGTAGATATGTATCGTTTTCATGCTGCTGCAGTTGGTTCAGTATTGTCTGAGCCTTCCAGCAGAAGATTCCGCAGTTCCAATAGAAGCGCCCCGACGCGACGTAATCTTCTGCCGTCTGCAGCTGTGGCTTCTCGTGGAATGCCACCACTTCGAACGCCCGTCCAACGTCCGGTAATGCAGAGCCTCGTTCAACGTAACCAAACCCCGTGGCGGGAAACGCTGGAGTGATCCCGAACATCACAAGTCGCTCCGGCTGCGCTTCCACGACAGCGGCGGCCTGCTGTACCGCGTTCTGAAAGTCTTCGGCCGTCGAGATAACGTGGTCGGCCGGCATGATGAGCATGGTCGCGTCCGGGTCGCGATGCAAAGCATGTATGGCGGCAAGCCCTACACACGGAGCCGTATTGCGAGCCAGTGGCTCAACCAACACGTTTTCTGACGGAATCTCAGGCAATTGATTACAGGTTTCGACGACCTGAATGGCGTTTGTGACGATCCACGAATGGTCCGGTTCAATCAGTCCGTCGCAACGATCGATCGTCTGTTGAATCATGGTGCGATCACTGGACAGCTGCAGCAGCTGTTTCGGCATTTTTTCGCGACTCTGAGGCCAGAAACGTGTGCCGCTTCCGCCAGCCATGATCACAGCATGCAACATAGTCGATTCCTTTCGTCGGCAAACGTCCCGTCCCTGAGCCACTCAAGACTCCACAGTTTCGCCGATCGTAGACGTTATTACAGACTTCGTCCAGCGGCGCGTGCCTGTCACTGATCACTTGCTTTTCAGTCTGGATTCCTTCGTGGGCGACCAATGGCTATCCTTTGCCGACTGACGTATAGCTTCGATGCGGACGTTTCGCACCGGACGGTGCCGCAAGAGCCTATCCAATGCATGACGAACTTCCCGGTCCGTCCTGCCTGGCACTGAAATAGAAACGACGGTATGACCGCTTTTGGAAAACGGCCATGCAGCATTCGAACGGCAGATTTCGGCTGCCTGTTCGTTCGGTATTGTTCCTTCGTTTGACAGGGATTTGACGATATGCAATTGACACGAGTTGTTTCATCCCGCCATTTGCGCCTGCTGGTGCTGTTCTCCATGGCAGGATTGAACCTTCAGTCCGTCGCAGCACAGGATACGGAAGGCGTTTCTGTTACGCCGATCGAGACCGCCGACTCAGCGCCGGCGCGTAGCCTGGTTCAGCAGCTAAACGACGCACTTGAGCCGGTCGACAGTTTCTTCGGCGATGTGAACGGCTACATTGCTGAAGTCATCTTTTTCAAAGTACCGCTTGGAGGCGGTGACACAGTTCCTGCCGCTGTGCTGGTGCTGCTGCTGGGTGCGACGTTCTTTACGTTCCGCATGGGCTTCATAAACGTTCGTGGCTTCCGTCACGCCATCATGGTGACCGCTGGCAAGTACGACAATCCCGACGACCAGGGAGAAGTGACTCATTTTCAGGCATTAACGGCCGCACTTTCTGCAACGGTTGGACTGGGCAACATTGCCGGTGTCGCAATCGCGATTGGTACGGGTGGTCCAGGTGCCACGCTGTGGTTGATTCTGGCGGGATTCATCGGCATGTCGTCCAAGTTCGTGGAGTGCACGTTGGGGCAGAAGTACCGCGAGGTACGCCCCGACGGACGGATCATGGGCGGAGCGATGTACTACTTGTCTCGCGGACTGCCGGAGCTTGGCCTTGGTGGACTCGGAAAGTTCCTGGCCATCATGTTCGCAATCCTGTGTGTGGGCGGCTCATTTGCCGGTGGTAATTCCTTTCAGGTGAAAATGTCTCTTGATGCAGTGGCGCAGACGTTGCCGTTCCTGGCCGCTCCAGAGGTAGCTGGCGCAGCGGACTACCGCTGGATTTATGGCCTGCTGATGGCGATCGTCACTGGCATGGTGATCATCGGCGGGATCCGGCGCATTGCTTCCGCAGCAGAAAAGATCGTGCCCGCGATGTGCGGCATTTATGTGTTGGCGGCTCTTATCATTCTTCTGAAGAACGTCGGACAGATACCCGCAGCCCTAGAGCTTATCGTTGCCGATGCCTTCACTGGGACGGCAGTCAAAGGTGGTCTTGTCGGCGTACTCGTCATTGGTTTCAAACGGGCCGCGTTCTCGAACGAAGCGGGGGTCGGGTCCGCAGCGATTGCTCACGCTGCCGCCAAAACCGAATACCCTGTTCGTGAAGGGATGGTTGCGTTGCTTGGCCCGTTCATCGACACCGTCGTTATCTGCACGATGACAGCACTGGTGATTGTCATTACCGGAGCATGGGATACCGCCCAGAATCCGCAATATGCCAGTCTGATTGAAAACGATAACGGAGCCGCGCTGACCTCCCTTGCGATGGATGGGCAGATTCCAGGATTCCGATACGTTCTGGCCGTCGCTGTCGTGCTGTTTGCGTTTTCCACAATGATTTCCTGGTCCTACTACGGCGAACGATGCTGGGCCTACCTGTTCGGCGACAACGCATCGATGTCCTATCGCATCATTTTTCTGATCTTTACCTTTCTCGGCTCGATTGTCTCCGCGACAAACGTCCTGGACTTCGGTGACCTGATGATTTTTGGGATGGCGATTCCCAACATCATTGGCGTTGTGCTGCTGTCAGGGAAGGTTCGCAAAGATCTGGATGAATATTGGCAAAAACTGAAGAACGGCGACCTTGAAGTCACCGTACCAAGTGCGACTGCCGATTCCGGCGAGTGACGGCGGCTGCTTTTTTATTAAACACACAGGAACTCACTATGCCCCTTTCCACTTCGAAGATTGTCGTGCCGATTGATTTTTCGAGCGAGTCACCGCACGCGATTCAGAACGCTGTCAGAATCGCGGGAGACGCATCGAAGCTGCATCTCGTACACGTGCTGCTGCCACTGGACAGCGTATCGCCGGGAGTACTGCTGGGCGACATCAGTGACGAATCGCGACGTGAAAAGGTCACGGAAAAGTTGACTCAACTTGCCGACGAACACGGCGCGTCAGAGGCCACCGTGGCGGTCCAGCTGGGAACGCCAGGACTGGAAATTGCAGACTATGCCAGGGACCACGGAGCGGACCTGATCATCGTTCCTTCGCACGGCTACCATGGCTTCAAACGTATGTTTTTGGGTTCCGTCGCCGAACGCGTCATTCGCCACGCAGAATGCAGCGTCCTTGTTTTAAGACGTGCTGACGCGGAATGAACGTGGCCTGCGGCCGGAATGTTTTTCCCTGACGGCGACCACTGAACTTTGGGCCAGTGAGTAGCGGTGCATGATGTCGCAGAGAACTGACAATTCGCAGAACAGGCGGACCGCCACGGTGTCGCCGCGATCGACATAACCTCGGCTCCTCAGCGTGTTTCCCACCGGCTGGGGTTAATCCCTGGCGCCTCTGAACGCATTCCGGCTGGCTTGTGCTCCTGCTCAAAGGCCTGTCCTGTTGCGTTCAGGCTCTGCAGATAAGGTTTCGCGATGTCGGGTGCGGTCGCGACGGAATCCGGGTCCCATTCTTCGATCTGCTGAATGGGTCCCGCCCATGCCGGGCGATATCCAAATTGCAGCAACTCGCGTGGTCTTGTCTCAAGATTCGGGTGGCTTCCATGAAATAACAACGATGGTATGAGAACTGCAGAGCCCGCCGGCACAACCAGCGTGACTTCTTCCGGATGTGATTTGTACCGCACGTACGGACTGGCTTCGGCGTGAAATGACAGGTGTGAACGCGGAATGATGCGAAACGGAGCTCGCTCAATTGTCAGTTCATCCAGGTAATAAAGAACCCGCACCAGCCGAGGGCAGCTGCCTTCGTAACCGAACAGATTCGACCCGTGGGGCTGACCGTCGGTGTGCATCGAGATGCCGGGGCAGCCCGGTAACGACCGCTGAAAGAAACCTCGCGTGAACACGATGTCCGGTCCCATCAAGTCCTTGAGGAAATCCAGCATCGGTGGATATCCGATCAACTCCGCCACAGCCCGGCTGCTCCACTGCGGCTGTTCGACTGCCCGGGTCTGTTGAGTGCTGTAGCTGGTGTGCGACATCTCAACGTCTGAGAGACCGGTTTTCACCGCCTCAATCACATCCGGAGTCAGAATGGCGGGCAGAACAACGTACCCCTCCACTTCAAGGTGTCGAATCTGCTCAGCACGTGACATCGATGAGAAATCCGTCTCATCGACATTCATGAAGTCCACCTCCGGCGGGAGGTTCGCTGATGGCCCTTCAGATGAATTCATGGATCGATCGTGGGAACAATGAGCAAACCGTCGCTCACACTACCCAAACTCAGACTTGCCGAAGCATTAGTTCATATCGGGAACTGCAAAGGGATCAACCACCTGTGGTTTTTGAATCAATCCCGACCGGATGGCGCTGACGGGAACGCGTCGACGGACGGCTCGGCCATTTTCCAGCACACGGATTTTCTTAACGTTTCGCTTGAACAATCGGCGAGACACACCGGTCGTCTGACGCCCGTTTCCGCCCAGATACTTAGGCTTACCGCGTTGAGTGACGCTGTTTCCATGTGCTGGCTTGATGTCGCCGTACAGGGCTTCCAGCTTGGCTCGTTTCTGACGTTTGTTCTTTTTCAGCGTGCTCATTGTTCTAACTTATTATTGAATAACGACTTGCGCCGCCGAACGGACTCAGGTGGAGGGGCCGATGGTGTTGAATTCGGTACCGGGCACCAAAGAACGGGGAAGGCTAACCACTCAGCGACGGAAGTTCAATTCTGATTTCCGCTTACGTCGCCCGGATTCCCTGATCATCGACACAGCTGACCAATCCTGAGAGCGAATTTTCCTGCGTACTCCACTATTCGTGCCTCAGAGCCTCGATCGGATCCAGTTTTGCTGCCGCACGAGCCGGATAGATCCCAAAGATAATGCCAATGCCGACTGAGATAAAGAAGGCCAGAGGCAGACTCCAGGGAACCGGCTCCGGTCTCATTTCAGAAAACATCTTCGCGAAATCACTGCCGGCTTTGCCACCTTCAAAAATGAAGCTTTCGACAAAGGTGCGAATCCCCGCAAAGGCGTATTTCGTCGACAGACCCAGCAGAATCCCGATGATCCCGCCGGTGCCGGACAGCACAATGGTTTCCGTAAGAAATTGAATGGTGATGTCACGTCGCCTGGCTCCCAGTGCCCGACGAATTCCGATTTCCCGCGTCCGCTCGGTCACTGTCGCCAGCATGATATTCATGATGCCGATGCCCCCGACCAGAAGACTGATTGCCGCAATGGATCCCAGGACCACATTAAAAATGATCCCCATTTGTTCTGCCTGTTTCAGCAACTCCAGGGGGACCACAATGGCATAGTCACTGTCAGTCTTGTGATTCTGTTTCATGCTTTCGCGAATGACATTTGCCGTTTCGACAACCCGGTCCTGCGAATCCACGCGCAACGTGACTTGACTCAGCTCCCAGTACTCTGAACTGAATGATCCTGCAGTGCGGTCGATGTTCAGGTCGCCCATCCGCACGCGCATGGTTTCCAGAGGAATGTAAATATCCTGGTTATAGTCCTGTCCTGACATGCTGCCGCCAATAGCTGCACTTGCCTGTCGAGGAATCGTGACGCCGACGATTCTGTAGAACTTGCTTCCGATTTTGACTGATTGTCGCACCGGATTCTCGTATTGAAACAACTCGTCGGCCGTGCCGGACGCAAGTACCGCGATGTTCTTTTTCTGCTGTCGATCGTCGTCTGTGATGAATCGGCCCTGGGCCATGTTCAAATGATTGATGTCCAGGTAATCCGCCGTACAGCCGACGATTCGAGCCGTAATCTCGTGGTGCCGATGCCATGCCGCCTTGTTCAATTCGCGAATGGGAATGGCCTGTGTGATCGTAGGGATCGTCTTGTTCAGCAGGTCGTAATCCTTGCGCAACAGACCGTACCGCAGGACAGACGCACCACCGCTGTTCACCGCACTTTCCGGCGGTGGTTTGACGCTGCGAATGATGATATTCGTGGCCCCCAGTTTGAGCACCTGCTTCTGCGCCTGCTCCTTGGCGCCCCGGCCAATGGCGAGCATCGCAATCACAGAAGAAACGCCCAGGACCATGCCCAGCATGGTGAGACCTGCCCGCAGTTTATGCAGCATCAAACTCTTCATGGCGAGTTGAATTGTACGAAGCAGGTTGGGCATAGCGGTTGCGGTGGGGCGGGTTTCGGGCGACTGAGTGGCTTTGACGAACAGGCATGTTCGTCCTGAATATCATGGATTTTCTAACCGGGGAAGAAACCTTCGCCGGCCACGATACCATCCTTCATAAAAATCTGTCGTTTGGCCATTTTTGCGACCGAGTTTTCATGAGTCACCATGATGATGGTGCGGCCCTCAGCATTCAGGTTGCACAGTATTTCCATAATTTCGGCCTCGGTCGACGAATCCAGATTCCCTGTCGGTTCGTCCGCCAGAATGATCTGAGGATTGTTCACGAGCGCTCGCGCGATCGCGACTCGTTGCTGCTGTCCGCCTGACAACTGATACGGGCGATGGTCCATGCGGTCGCCAAGGCCCACCATGTCGCCAAGTTCCATGATATGTTTCCTGTCCTTTGCAGAAATGCTTGGATACCCCGCGCGATAGTGCAGCGGGACTTCGATGTTTTCAATGACCGTGTACTGCGGAATCAGGTTGTACGACTGGAAAATAAAGCCGATCATTTCATTGCGAATGGCGGAAAGATCGTCGTCGGAAATGGACGACACGGGACGTCCGCCAATGATGTATTCACCATGAGTCGGCCGGTCCAGTGCCCCCAGCAGATTCAACAGTGTACTTTTCCCACTACCTGACGCACCCATGATTGCCACGAAGTCCCCGTGCGGAAAATCAACCGAAACTCCACGCAGAGCTTTCACAACGACGGAACCAAGATCGTAGTGTTTCTGTATGTCGATAACCTGTGCAGCAAGTTTCATATTTGTTCCGGCAGGCGACGTTGTTGTTAGGTGCAGGAAATAAACGGTAGTGATTGTGGTGCGAAAGCAAGGATACCGTGCTGACGAGTTCGAACCTGGGTCTCAGAAATAACGGCCTGTGTGAAGAACAATAAGCCGGAGCATTTTTCGAATTAGTCTGGACACTCCCGGTCGCGGGAGTCAATGTTTTTCCATCAGAACTCGTTGTCTGAGTCCACACCCGAACGGATTCCGCCCACGCGCGGCTTCAGCCTTTTATTGATGTGGGTCACTTCCGGCTCAGCGACTGCCGTCAGGCTCACCAGGACACTGGCGAAGTAGTGACAAACTTCTCATATCATCACCGACAGAGCACTAATCGGATGCACCGCTGCCGCCTGCCATGCCCAGCACTTTATTCCGCTGCACCACCACCGCCTGGCCGATTGCCACCGCCGCCGCCTTTCCTGTCGCCACCGCCGCCGCCTTTCCTGTCGCCACCGCCGCCTTTCCTGTCGCCACCACCC
>JAPYTO010000112.1:16184-22172 GCA_029941865.1 Fuerstiella sp.
CCGCCGCCTTTCCTGTCGCCACCGCCGCCTTTCCTGTCGCCACCACCCTTACCTTTGGCACCGGCACCTCCTCCACGAAAGTCTCCGGCTGCCGGTGCGGTCGGACGTTGCGGAGTGACCGTGCGAGGTCGTGCGTCTTCCTCTTCATCCAGCAGACGCACTTCCAGCTCGTTGATTTCCCGGGAAAAATGTGTTCGCGGATTCATAATCACCATTTCACCTTCAGCGACACCGTCCAGAATTTCCATATATTCGTCGTTGGCGTCCCCAACCACTAATTCCCGGCGTTCTACCTCGTTGCCTTTTGCGACGAACGTGTAGAAACGGCTGGCCAGCGAAAGAACAGACTGAACCGGAACCTGCAGGACATCTTCTTCCCGGTCATCCACGATGATTCGAATCTCAGCCGTCATGCCGGGCTTTAACTTTCGCACCAGCTCCTGAGCGTCCGTGATACGGATTCCCGCCTCATATTCCTTCAGGTCCGTATTCGGCCAGCTACCGGGCACGGGGACTGAGGATACGGTTTCCAGCACACCGTGAAACATGATCGTCGGCAGAGCGTCTATGGAGATCTCAACCGGCTGCCCCATCACGATCCGACTGATGCGTGACTCATGAATACGAGCATCAATCTTCATCTGGTCCAGGTCCGGCAGGTTGATAATTCCCTGACGTTCCCGAACGCTGGCTCCTTCTTCGATGACCACGGGTTCGCTGCGACGACTTGTTTGCCCCGCATACACAACCTCACCCTGCTGGCTGGCGATTAACCGGCAGGCCTTGATCTGTCGAATCAGCCGTTCGAGTTTTTCCTCTTCCACCTGCATCGTCAGCTTGCGGGCATCGTGGTCAGCCTCCATCTGAGCCATCGCTGCCTCACCTTCCAGTGCGGCCCGAATGGTTTCGCGAATGGTATCTTCGGCGTTCTGCTTCAGTTCTTTTTCGGTTCGTTTGTAAGTGAATCGTTCCAGCAGCGTTTTTTCGCTCTTCTTAACTTCAAGTAGAATCAGCTTCTTTGTGACGTCGATTCGCTTGGCTTCCAGAGTGTTAAGGTTGGTATAGCCGCGACGCGCCTGGTCACGAGACTTTTCGTACTCTTCCCGAGCCATCGCCAGGTCTTCTTCGAACTGCTTGATTTCTCCCTGCACAGTGTTGACGGCCTGCTGATATTCACCGCCGTCTGCGGTGTATTTTTCAAGGTCGAGATCCGCCAGTTCCTCAGCAAGCTTTGCCTGGGCCAGAAAACTTTCGTTAGTTGTTTCCTGAATCTTCAGATTCGTCTCTGCTGTCTTGAGGGCCGCTCCAGCCATCGTGACTGTGATCTGCTGTTGTTTCTCGGCTTCTTCCAGGCTGGAAGAATCCAGTTCGCAGACCATGTCGCCCGCAAGGTAGTCGCCCGCCTTCACCTGCTGTCGGTCCTTCACCAGAACTTCAGTGAACGGGCCCATGCTGAAGTCATAAAGCTTCTCAGTCCCGTCTTCTGAACGTACCCGAATCTTCCGTTCCGCTTCTGACTGCGATTCCGTATCGACGTACTCGACGACGCCATCGATTTCGGACACGACCGGAGCGTTAACACGACTGCCTTCCGGCACAATTGAGATGATCGTCGTGGTGCCTTCGACGCTGTTGGTCAGCGTCGCATTTTGCGAACTGTCGACCGTGCCGTTCTCGGTGATCGTGATACGGAAACTTCCCATATCAACCGTGTGCAGAATATACTTGCTGGGTGTCTGGTCATCATCTGCTGGCCAGAGCTCAACCAGCAGGTCGTGCGTCGCGGGAATTTTCCATGCGGCAACACCGGCAATCAGCACGACAACAAGGATCACGATTCCACGGGCACCACCACAGCGCGAGACGTGGCACGGGGCGGAATTGTCGCGCGTAGATTTGTGCTTATTCATCTTCGGGCATTTCCTGCAGAGAAGGTGGGATGTTCAGGGGAACAGAGACTTCCGATTAAGGCTGTGGCAACAGCTCAACCGGTGCAGGCATGAGTTCGGAGGGAATTCCATCGGGCTGATAGAATTTATCTTCCCAGAGTCCGGTGGAGTCAACCTGCATGATACCCATATCTCGGTAAATGTTAAGGCGATTCGTCTCGTAAGTGACCCAGTCCCCGACAAGTGCATTCCCGGCATCGAGGATCGCCTGCAACGCGTTCAACAGATTAAGAGCGTCGTTTCGCCCTCCTGCCGGTGCGGTAACAACAGTGTCGTACTGTCGGGCGGAGTTTCGCACTCCCTGACGGTCGATTTCCAGCTTTATTTCGGAAACCATCAATTGCCGCCAGCTGTCGCGGATTTGCTGCTTAACCACGTCCTCCGCCAGCATGTAATCGCGTCGGGCACGCTGATACCTGATCAATGCCGCACGATATGCATTTCGCTGCTGAACGTGATCCAAAGGAGTCTTAAAATTGAGTGAAGTAATAAGACCAGTACCATCGCCGTCCAGATCAGTTCCACCGCTCACGTCGAGGTCCATCAGAGCCAAAAGTTCGTTGGCAGCGATTTCCACATCCCGTCGAAAGTCCATCACCTCCGCCCTGGCATTCATAAGATCCCGCCGGTTTGCCAGGCCGATCCTGATGACCTCTTCAATATCCGGCGTCTCCAGACTGCCTGGCAACGTGAAACGATTCAGAACAATCGCTTCCACACGCAGCCCGGCCTGCAATACCTCAAGCCCTTGAGAAATCTTCAACAGCTCTTCACGGATGGCAATGGCCGTGTCGCGAATCTCACCTAAGAACGCGTCGACCGACATCTCTTCGATATCCTCGACGGAACCTATCTGTGGCAGATCACTCCACCCCATCGGCAACTCAGACCGCCCGATCGATTTATTGCCGTCAAGGTCCAGTGCCTTGAGTAATTCGTCCCGGCTGTCGTGCTGCAGGATCTCGCTCAACAGGTCGACAACACCCGCGTATATTCCAAAGTCGCCTTCATTGATGCGAAACATCTTCAGGTCACGAGCAACGTCTTTGAGAACGCGTTCTCTTTCCGCTTCTGACGCGAATCCGCGTCCGCCGGTATTCTGCAGATTGTTACCGTCGCTTGTGGCTTCAAGGATATCTTTGATTGGTTCGAAATCAGACTTCACACGGTTCAGGCCCCTTTCCCTGAGTTCATTCTTGAGCTTCTGCAGTTCGGCGACGTAGAGTTTCAGATCGTCAAATTCAGGCGCAACGCTGTCCACGTTGTCCGCGTCGATCGACGCCGGTAGCAGACTCGGCCCCAATTCTTTGGCGAAATCCTTAAATGAGATTTCCAACTTCAGAAGATCAGGAGCGATCAACTCGAACGGAGCAAGGAACGTGGTGTCAACGGTCAGAAGAATGTTCGGAGGAAGTCCCAGCTCAATCTTGAAATCGTCGAACTGGTTTGCGAGTGTCAGGCGAGAAGTCTGCAATTGACTTTCCGAACGATTAAGCGTGGTGATCAACTGAATCACAGCTTCGCTAACCACATCGGGGTCCTTATATCGAATCAGCTCCTGAGCAGCCGCCTGGAACAGACGATCGTCTGAAATGGCCAGTAACTGCTCCTGGCGTTCCGCCGTCATATCGCCTGTCCAGATCAGGAACCCTGCCGGGTCGAAACGCAGATGTGGGTGTAACTGCTCTGGAATCTCAGCACCTTGCGGGAATCTGACAAGACGGTCCGAAACCGTCACCTGCAACAGTTTGTCGTTTTCCTCGGCGATTTCGATCTGTTCATGCAGCAGCCGGATGTTGTTCTCCTGGTTGATGACGACCTGTTGTTGCCGCTGCAGTCTCAGGTAGCTGGCCGTAATCACAGTGAACAGCGTCTGCCGAAACCGAGCCATGTCGCGAATCTGATACAACAGATTCCGTTCGGCCTGCGTCAGGTTCTCCATAATCACGCGGCGACCTCCGTCCACCATAAACGGTTGGGTCAGACTCCACGCCAAACGTGGTGCCGAAGTTGCGCCTGATGCCATGTCCCACGTGACCGTGTTCAGGACTTCGACCGTCCATTGAGCACCGCCAGGCATCAGCTGCTGTATTCCCAGTCCGTGCGTCAGCGACTGCCCTGGCGTTCCGGCCAGACCGCTGCCGTTACGTGATCTGAAAAAACCTCCCCCCGACCCCACGGGCGCGAGATTGAAGCGGGTGCCCAACAGATACCGCTGGTCGACGAGATCCAGTGCCTGCAAATAAACGTCTTCCAGTTGCGTCTGGTATGCCCGACTATGGATATAAGCCAGATTCACTGCATCCTGCAGGGTCAACATTGAGATCTTGACAGCGGAGTGCCCATCGACGGGGTTTACGCAATCCAGCAGCTCAGTGTAGGGCGACAGCCAGCTGATGTTCTCGACGCTGGGCACGTCACCGTTTTCATGCCATTTCTTATAACCTTTGAGTCCGTTGGCATAATGCATGAACTGATGGGCGGTGGGGTCATCAGGGGGAAGGGGCTGATGGTCTGGATCGTCGTGCGCATCGAAGAAACGACTCCGTGGATCCGGTGTGATGTCGATCCGGGGCAGCAGCCATCGCTCATCGTTCTGCTTTTCGGCAATTGCGGCATACGATTCCGCGTCCGCCCGCTGACTCCATTCACTCCGCTTGCAACCGGAGATCGTCGGCAACAACATGGAGGTCAGCAACAGACCGGTGACGGCATGAGTGAAGCTGTTTGACTGCGAATTGACCCGCATAAGAATGCTCCCGGACCTTCAGGTGTCTGAAGGCGATCGATTCAAGGCGAAAGGCAGCAATGCGAAGTGTCTTTCCGGTGAAAGACAACGGCAGCTTGTGCAGACCATCTGTACAGTCTGATCCGAAGCCGCTGTTCGTCGCAGTGATACCAACAGAATCGAATTCGACACGTGTGCCGGTTCTACTCGACGCAGAACTGGATTGGTCGACAGCTTTCGCACGACCGTCACAGCCCGGCGCGGAGGAATCGGGAGCACTGCGTCGACCAATATCACCAAAGCAGACGGCAGGAACACAACAGGACGGTCAACTGCTGCGATCGACACAACCGAAAATATTTAACATACGTTGCGGTCGCGGAGGTTTTGCAACGGTCTGCCGTCCCGATGCAAACCATGCAACGGGCGGCGAGCGGTAACGACAGCCTGACCAGGAAAGTTCAGGCTGGATCTGCCGGGACACGGACTTCTGCGTAACGCCTATCCCACCGACGACTGCGGTGTGGGCGCAGCATAATGCATCTGGTCGTCGGGCCACGGCGTAAATAGATCTGCAACCTGCGAATGTTCGGTCACTTCCAGCGAACAGTAACGTTTGATGTCGGCGACGTCGGTCAGCAACACCGGCTGTCGCATGCGGCCTTTGCGTGTAGATTCCACCAACGCATTGGCATCTGTTGTCAACATCACACAGCTGTCAACGCTTTCCACCGTTCCTTTTCCGTCGTCGCCCTCAAAGTCATCCCAAAGTCCGGCCATGCAAAAGACCTCGTGACCAGGAAGTGTGTAGTTGCCGTCGCCACCGTGCCTGGAAGGCTCAAAGAAACTACTGGCCAGCAGAACGCAGCGCTGCGACGGAAATGCGAACTTCCAGGGCCATGTCTCGTCGACCGTTTCGGACCTCGCGTTGATCTTGCCTCGTTGAAAGGATTTCCGCGTGCGAACCGTATCAGTCGGTTTCCAGCTGCGAGGCAAGAACCCCCAGGATCGCGGTTCAACCGTCCACTCGTTGTCGTCGGTCATCCTCAGCGCCAGGACATCGTAGATCGGGTAATAGTCCTTCGACGGCAGCAGCCCCGGCAGAATGGTCACTGAAAAAGAGTCCAGGAACCGGGCCACAGCGTCCGGAGAAGTGGTCAGGTTGAAACGATGGCACATTTTCTTTGTTCCGAATCTGTCGGAAACCAGGGAGTCAAATACGATTGCGGATCAGGAAAAAGCACGCCAGAAGAACGCTACAGCGTTTCACGCTGACTTGTGGCCGCGAAGAACGCTTTTCAATAGCAGTTT
>JAPYTO010000113.1 GCA_029941865.1 Fuerstiella sp.
GTTTCAGATAAGGTGGGCACCCGACGACCGGGTCATGTGATCCGAACATGGTCGGCGTGACAGTCGGCCGAGTCGAACAGGTTCCCTAGTGGGTATAATCTGTAGGGTCAACTTGATTTGCTTCAGGCGAGCCTGACAGAGGCTCGTACGTTCGCCGCAGCGAATCGTACATCTGGCAGCATATCCTTGAAGCAACGATGGGGCAAGTTCACAGTTGATGAAGAACCGTTCACGCCAAAAACCGTCCGTTGCCAAACGGGTTTTCCGGCAATGATCAACGTACCTGGGGTACTTCGATCAATCGTGGCACGGTGTCAAACATCCAGAGTTTTTCCGCCGGTCGTGTGGGGGTTACATTCCGCGGAATTGTAAACAGTTCGGCAGTCAGTACTTCTCGGCCCTGATGTTCCTTGTACTTGCCGCCAAAACGTTTTCCGTATTGAGCGATTCGGGGGTCGTTGGGGCTGTCGAAGGATCCAATTGTCACATAGGACTCAAAGCGGTCGTGGAAAACATAAGCTTCAAAGTTCTGGTCGTAGCCGGACTTCGAGGCGGAACGCAACGCCTCTGTCAATTCCCAGGCCCTGGTCCCCATTTCGTCAAGGTTGCTACCGAAAATGTTGTTGAAATTCCGTTTTGCGTTCTCTGACGTAAGTTGATTGGTTTGTATGATTTGTGATTTGCCCCGAAAGGTTGCCACACGCAAAGTGTACTGTCCCTGATTCTTCAACAGGGAGTGTTCCATGCTGGAGTTCAGTTTCCGCACCAGCGAGTCGACGGTGTTTCGTTTGACACCGGAAGCTGACCTCAGTGGATTCACTGTCATGTGGGCACGACTCAACGGGCTGGGCCTGCCTGGTGTGACGGCGAAAATTCCGCCATACTTCTTCTCTTTCAGAAAGGACGGTTGGAACTCCTTCTTGACAAAACTCAACATTGCCTTGGCGTTGTTGTTTCGATCTGTCTGGTCCGGTGATCTGAAGTTTCCTGCCAGAACGGCGATGGCTTCATGGCGAGAAATGTACTTCCGCGCGCTCTCCCGGGAGGCTCCCGACGAATATTCATCGAGCTTGCCCACTTCCATTGACTGTAGGAAGGTGTAGGCAGGGATTCCCCGGCGGCGAAGCTCGTAGACCAGTCTGTCAGCAGCCTCCCACGCACTGAGTCCTCCGTCAATTCGACGCTCCTCGGGAACGTCACGAAGGGCGGCGACCATGATCATCCAGGGGCCATGTTGCGACGTCAGCCGGTAACGTTTTCCCTGAACCGCTTCGAGCTGTCCGGCAGCCGGTACCTGGGAAGCCAGCAGAATCAGAAGCGCAGCAATGCATGAGGAGCGGAAGGAGAACATCCGTGTCATCCCTATCGATGAGTATCGTTGGCAAAAGGAACGTGGTCCGAAGACTTTAGGCCGATTCCCAAAACACGTCCAGATGACTTCACGTCGATGCAGGGCGATGCAGGGCGATGCAGGGCGATACACGATTGCTGCGATTTCATACAGCGGTCACGAACGTTGACAGAGCTATTTTGGCTTGTGACGCACCACGAGGCGGTTCTGCACGCTGGCAACGCCCCGGACACGCAACGCCGAGCTTGAGACATCTGTCTCCGGTTCGTCTATTTCGACGACTCCCTGAAGACAAACGCCGTTGGGGATACGTCGAATCACAAGGGACGAAAAGTCCATCCGCCGATCTGCCAGAAGTTTACGGTGAACCAGCGCCTCCAATGCATGGGGCGGATCCGGCAAATGTTCGGCACGCCTGCGTGTCATGGTCTTTGGCATCTCGAAGATCCTTTCTTCAATGGTGCGCGGGTGTGGGGCTCTGAGGACGCGGGGGGGGGACTGGCGAAATCCTTCCAGTGAGGGCTAGTGCTACCGGCAGAATATACCGATACGGGTGGTTCGTACAGAGGAAATTTGGGAACTCGGCCGATCGGATCATTAGTGTTCTTTTCCACATCCCCCCATGTTTCGTATTTACTCAGCTCGTTGAGTCGTCCGTCCCGAGAGACTCGCGGAGCCTGCGAATGGCTCGAAGGTAACGCATTCCTGCGGCAGGAGCAGACAATCCAAGGGCGACAGCGACTTCGCCGTTCCCGAGATGTTCGAAGTGTCGCATCATGATGAGTTCACGATCATCCTCATTGAGCTCATTGAGTGCCTGCAGAAACCGTTGTTCCATTTCTTTGCGAACCGTCGCCGCCGCAGGCGTAAGTTGGGTGTCCTTGAGTAATGAGGCAAGATCGGCGGTCGACTTATCGTCATTGCCCAGGTTGGTAACGTGCTGCTCTCTGTCGACACTTCGACGCTGTGCAGCGCGGTGACGACGATGCATGTCGATGACGCGATCTTTGGCCAGTTGTCGCAACCAGATGTGAAACGGCATCGATGGATTCTGAAGGTAGTCCGCAAGCCGTCGACTCGCCTCAAACATCACGTCCTGAACAACGTCACTCGCATCAACTCGACGTGCCACGGCATTGTCCAGTCTCATTTGCACCAGGCGACGCACTGCCTGGCGGTGACGTTCGATCAGATCGTTGACGGCCTGAGAGTCGCCATCCTTCGCCCCGATCAGCAGTTGTTGAGTCTTTTCACCCTCTGGCCACATAGTTACATCTTCCGTCCCGAATCATCTGTTGTCATTGGCGAGCGTTTTGTGTCATCCGGCGGACAGGAGTGCTCGGCACGCTGTCGCGTTTTTCGGTTGCGGGCTTCACTGGCCGTTCCGAGTGTTAGCGCGAGCAGGCTGTCGCAGACGGTTTCATTGTGGCATGTCAGCATAGAAGATCCACCGCACCGTCGATGTCAGGTATTGGTGGCCAGCACGGCCAGTCCGTGCAGCGCCAGGCTGTCGACGAAAACGCTATCGGTCAGATGAGTCGCGATTTTTCTTCCACCGCCACCGGTAATAATCCGAATTGGTGTTTCACGGCAACCGAATTGTGACAGGGCTGCTGCCTGCAGTCGTCCCGTGATTTCTTTGATTGCGCCCAGCTGCCCCCAAAACAGGCCAGCGTTGATTGCTGCTCGAGTATTGCGACCGGGCAAAGGGAGGCTGTCGTCGGTTGGCAGGCCAAAGCGGTCTGTATCGATCATGGGCAGCCGTGCGGTGTAATCATGCAGCGCGTAGGCGGACAATCGAAGTCCGGGAAGAATGCTGCCGCCGCGAAACACGCCGTCCGCGGTTACCAGGTCAATGGTCGTCGCGGTCCCCGAGTCCACGACGATGGCCGCCTGCGCCGGCGCAAACAGTTGAGCTGCGGCGAACGCGGTCAACAGACGGTCAACGCCGACATTTTCCGGTTCGTCGACGTCGGTATTGATGGGAATGTCGGCAGCAGTTCGGACAACTGTCGGGGTAATGTGGCCCCACGACGGGTCGGCCAGCAACTGGTCCAGATACGGCGGATTAGAACCGGCGAGAATCACGCGTTGAGGGACTTCGATGTTTGGCCCTGCGATCCAGTCGAAGACAGCTTCCGTGAAATCCGGGACCGCCGCGAGTTCGATGGCGGTGATTGTACGTGGCTGTGGGGCGCTGGCCGACCCGACATCGAACACTCCGAATTTGGCTCGGGTATTGCCAACGTCAACAACTAGTATCTGGTGCACCGTCATCTTCCGCCCTGCATATTGGAATCACAGTCCTGGCGAGCGGTGGTCCTCGGACTGCTGGCGCCACCATACGATCAGGATCAGCTCACTCTTCCCCGCGGTGCACCCAACTCACACTGCACTGTTCGCAGTAGACCAATCGTGCTTTCAGCAGACCAATCGACGTTTCAGTGGACCGAATGCATGACACAATAGTGACGGCAATCGGTGTAGAGGGTTGATTTGTCGTCGAAATTCGCGAAAAACCGTACACCGGCAGATCTGCTGCCAGGAATTGACCGTTGCTTGCGAATCGACCGAATAGATTGATTGAATCGCCGGTATAGACGTACAATTCAGTCGTCTTGCAGGCATATATCATGAAGTTGCAGGCTGGTCTGCAGAAGCCGTTGCGGCGGTTTGCATGGAGCGACCACTCCATCAATGAAGGCCCTCGTTGCCCTGAGCGTGACGGGTTACGTTCGCTGGAAGACGAGACCGGCAGGAGAATTTGATGTGTTTTGATCAGCTTATCCCTTCCGCTCGGCTGCTGTCGGCTGTTCTCCTGTGCGCTGGCGTGGCGGTGGCTGAAAAGGACAACACCTTGCCACCGAGTGCCCAGGGACGCATCGGGCAATTCCTCACGCTGCCAAGTCAGATCAGCGGCGCAGAGGTTGCGCAAGTTGGAAATCTTGCCCTCGAATTGCAGGCGAAGGCGGACCGCGAAGGCCGCGAGGCTGTGTTGATTCTGGAAATCCCGCCAGGTACCAGCCGATATGGCCAGGTCAGCGATCTCGCCAGAACACTCATCGCCGCGGATATGTCCCGCGTTCGCACGGTGGCGTGGATTCCTGAAACGGTCGACGGCTACCACGCCATTATCGCTCTTGCCTGCCACGATGTTGTGATGAACCCCGACGCATCTTTGGGGAACGTCGGGCGCGGCAAGGCCCTGCCCGAATTGGAGCAGGATTTTATCCTCAGCATTGTTGATCGCCGCCGCAACAGCCGTCTGTCGCGGGGAGTCGCGCAGGCGATGATGGATCCGGCCATCGAGCTTTTGCACGTCCGCGTGGATGGCGCGGCTGGCATCGAAGAGCAAAGGTTTCTGACACGAGGTGAAGTGAAACTGCTGCAGGATCAGAACACTGTGATCTCCGCCACGGAGACAATTAAAGACATCGGCTCACCGGGCTTGTTTGTGGCAGCGGACGCTCTTCGCGCTGGGTTTCTTGTGGCGAAGGCCGTCACTGAACGCCGCGAGGTCGCCGAACTTTATGATATGCCCATAGATTCCATGCGAGAACGCCGTGGAGCTGCGGGGGAAATCAATGCTCGGCTGATTGAGATTCATGAGCCGATCACGCCGTTGACTGAAGAGTTCACGCTTCGTCAGATCCGCACGGCACTGGCCGAAGGCGCCAACCTGCTGATTATCGACATCAATTCGCCGGGAGGTTATCTGGACTCCAGCGTCAACATCGCCAACACGCTGGCTGAACTTGACCCGGCCAAGGTGACCACGGTGGCATGGATTCGGGACAGGGCTCTCAGCGGAGCGGCCGTCGTGGCACTCGGCACGGACAAAATTATCATGACGCCGGATGCACATCTGGGGGATGCCGGAGTCATTCGGGAAACGGAGGAAGGTGGCAGTTTTGAATTTGTTCCCGAGAAGCTGTGGAGCGATTTTCGGGTGACTTTGCGGAATCTCGGCAAGCGCAAGAACCGTCCTCCAGCGCTGCTGGAGGCGATGGCCAACATGAATCTGCCGGTGTATGAAGTTACAAATGTGGAAACCGGACGCGTCACATACATGAGTGAGGATGACATCGAAGCTTCGGAGGAAGAGTGGGTCCAGGGACCGGTTGTGGCGGAATCTCGTGATGAAAACTTTCTGACCGTCAACGGAGTTCGCGCTCACGAGTTGGGGTTGGGGGAAAGTCCATGTGAGAACATGGGTGCGTTGAGAATTCGACTGGGCATCCCCGAGGGTGTGACGTTGGTGGCCATTGGACGCACATGGGTGGACACGTTTGTCTTTGTACTCAGATCGCAGATCGCCGGGTTTGGCCTGATCACTTTGGCCATCCTGTGCATGTACATCGAGTTGCACATTCCGTCCGGTCTGTTCGGGATTCTGGCGGCTGTCCTGTTCGCGCTTTTCTTCTGGAGCCGATATCTCGGTGGAACGTCCGGCTCACTGGAGTTGATCATGTTTGTTCTGGGCCTCGGTCTGCTGGCCATGGAGATCTTTGTGGTCCCCGGATTTGGCGTCTTTGGCGTTTCGGGGCTGCTGATGATGGCGGGTGCGCTGGTTATGGCCAGTCACACATTTTCCGGCATGACCGCTGGCCAGCGTTTCGACGAGTCCATGAGCAGTCTGGGAAGTCTGGCCGGAGCTCTGGTGACGGTGATCGCTGTGGCGATGTTTATGAACCGCTTTCTGCCCAGCATTCCCGTGCTGAATCGATTGATTCTGACGCCTCCCGGTTATGCGACGGTCGACGAAAGCGTGCCACATCTGGATCCGTCCGTTTATGAAAGCAGCCAGTCTGCGGGACTGGTAAACACCGGGGATGTCGGCATCGCCGCATCAACCCTGCGTCCCAGCGGCAAGGCGAGTTTTGGAGAGCAGTTTCTGGACGTCGTCAGTGACGGTGGCTACATCGACCACGGTGTGGAGATTGAGGTTATCCGTGTTGCCGGAAATCGGATTATTGTCCGGGCGGTCGACTCCCCAGGCAGCACCGTGTGATCACTGCGGATTGGTCTTAAACGGTCTGCGTTGCCCTCGGACCATTAATAGTCGCTCTGATACCAGCTGGGCAGGCCTACTGTTGTTGAAATGACGGTGTCGGGGGCTCATTCCTTTTTTTATGGCTCCTGGGAAATCCTCGCCCGGGGCGACAATCGTTTCGATCGAGTCATCTTCGAGATCGGGTTCGAGATTATCGAACCGGTCGGCTATGATGCTGGCCCCACCTGCCCCACCTGCCCCCCTGGACAAACCGGAGCCCCGCTGATGATGTGCTCGCTGATGCTGTTCGCTGTCTTGATCAAATCCGTTGACGAAGAACAGGTCTTCTCCGGTCCTCAGGCCGGTGAGAAACTGACTCCGTTCATTGTTCATGGTGTTCTGGGAAAACACGCGGATCAGAAAATTGATCTCACGGCCCACGCCGACAGGCTGCCGTGCGTCATTGTCTTCGTGCACGAGCGAACCCGACCAGCGTATGGGCTGGCTCAAACAGTCATGAAACTGGTCGCTGACAGGGGGCCGCGGAAAGTCACAGGAGGGGCGGTCTTTCTGTCTGAAGATCCGACACAGGCGGCCACCCAGGTTGCCAGGCTTCCGAAGTACTTTCCGGGGAGTGTTGTCCTTGGAGTATCGCCGGACGGCAAAGAAGGTCCGGGGGCGTACGGTTTAAACCGTAATGTTTCTGTGACAGTGTTGGTCGCGAAAAAGGGAGTCGTGACCGCCAACTTTGCCTTGGTTCAGCCCGACATCGGCGTTGATGGTGCGAAAATATTCAAGGCTATTGGGGAAGTGTTAGGCGAAGAAAAGTCGCCATTGATCGCAGACTTTGCACCTGAACGCTACCGCGGGCCGGCAAAGAAAAAAATGACTCGTGAAACGCCGGCCCGGCCGCAGGATCCTGAGTTGCGTCGGCTGTTGACCCCCATGATTCAGAAGACGGCGACTGACGATCAGGTGATCGCTGCCGCTGCAAAGGTGGAAGCGTACGCCGCGAAGAACAGGAAAGCACGTACGGAAATCGGACAAATTGCGAAGCGAATCATTGATGGGGGCACGCTGAAGAAGTATGGCACCGCAAAGACTCAGGAATATCTCAGGAAGTGGGCAGTTGAATACGCCGCGAAGTCACCGGAGCCATCGAACAGAGGTGCGGTGAAGCGCGATGCGAAAGACTAACTGGAGGCTATACTTTCCCGGGATACGTAACTCTATGTTATCGTTGCTGTCACTCGCTCTGCTGATCAATGAAAGCGCCGCGACGCCGGTGGACTTTGACACTCAGGTTATGCCCATCCTGACGAAAGCCGGTTGTAACACCGGAGCGTGTCACGGGGCAGCTGCAGGCCGGGGCGGCTTTCACCTGTCGCTGTACGGCAGTCGACCTGATCGCGATTACGAAGCGATTGCGCTCGCACTTGAGGGGCGGCGACTGAATCGGCGCGACAGCGCAGCGAGCCTGTTGCTGCAGAAACCGACCGAGGAATTGAATCACGAGGGCGGCACGCGGATTGATCTGGATGGTTCTGATTATCAGACATTGAAACAATGGATCGAACTGGGAGCCCCGCGACTCGGTCAACGAAAGCTGACGGGGTTTCGCATTGTTTCCAGCACCCGTGTTGTCCACGACCTGCAACAGCCCGTGCAGCTTTCTGCGCTGGCAGCGTTCGATCATGGCAGCGAACAGGACGTGTCCGGCTGGACAGTGTTTACACCTGAAGATTCGTCCTCCGTGACGGTGGATCACACCGGGTTGACGAAAGTCAATCGCCGTGGACGGCACATCATTGTCACACGTTTTCTGGATCGTGTTGAAGCGGTCGAACTCATCGCGCCGCTGGAAGAATCCGCTGCCACGCCACACGAACAGACGACGAACGGACCGATCGATGCATTTGTGGAGCAGAAGTTGTTTCAGATTGGGCTGCATACGGCTCACGCGGCCGACGATTTTACAATTGTTCGCCGTCTGTTCATTGATTTGACCGGCCGGCTGCCGGCCCCGAACGATGCCATCGCCTACAGCACAGACACGCCGGTCGATAAGAAAGAACGCCTGGTCGACCGCCTGCTGGCCAGTCGTGAGTTCACCGACTTCTGGACGTTTCGTCTGGCGAAAATGTTGCGGGTCGCCAGCACGCGAAGGAACGCGAAAGCCATGCAGGCCTACTACGTCTGGTTGCATGCTGCAGTTGCCCAGGGCGTTCCGTTTAATCAGATGGCCCGGCAGTTACTGCTGGGCGAAGGCGCCGTCCTGGAAAACGGCCCGGCCAATTTTTATGCCGTTACTGCCGACGCTCGGGCCCAGGCGGAGTTTGTGAGCCGGGTGTTCCTGGGAATCCGCCTGCAGTGTGCCAACTGCCACGATCATCCCCTGGATTCGTGGACGCAGGACGATTACCACGGGCTCTCGGCGATCTTTGCTCGCGTAAAACGCGGGGACATCATTCGAGTCACGCAGTCCGGTGAAGTTATTCATCCGGGCACCGGCGAACCCGCGTTGCCCCGGATTCCAGGGCAACGGTATCTTTCTGTGTCGCGGCAATCCACGCCCGAAGCTTCCGGCACGGAACGCGATCATCGCACGTTGCTGACGGACTGGGTAGTGGCGCCGCAGAATCCGTACTTTGCACGGTCCACGGTCAATCGTATGTGGAGTCATTTGATGGGGCGAGGATTGGTTGAACCTGTGGACGACCACCGCGCCACAAATCCTGCCACTCATCCGGAACTACTGGACTGGTTAACGCAGGACTTCATCGACCACGGAATGCACCTGCGGCACACGATTCGACAGATCTGTCTCAGCGATGCATATGCACGCAGCAGCACGGCCGACCAGTCGATGCCGGAATTCTATGCCACCGCCATCCCGAAGCCGATGATGGCAGAAGTGTTTCTGGATGCGGTGTCGGATGTCACGGGTGTGGCGGACGATGCGGAAGGATCTTCTGTTCGGGCCGTGTCGTATGCGGGATTGACTCTCGATTCGCGGGCACTGACGCTGTTGGGGGGCTGTACCGTCGACGACAGTTGCGAATCGGCCGCTGTGGACGCAGATGACCTGTCGGTACAATTGCATCTGCTGAATGGTGCCGTGCTGAATCATCGCGTTACACACGCTGATGGATATCTACGCACAGTTCTGGCGTCAGAAATGGCGGCAAAGCAGATCATCGAGACGTTTTACATGCGCGTGTTTTCACGGCTGCCGAATGAAGCGGAACTGGGATTCTGGACACATCAGTTTCCGTCCAGGGACAAGGCCACGGCATTCAACGCGGTCGCCGAAGATTTTGTCTGGAGTCTGCTGACCAGCGAAGAGTTTGCGATGAATCATTAGGCGGCAGCTTTCGGTCTTTTGAGGCAGATCGTTGATTCTGCGACAGGAAAAGAGAAAACCCATGCTCAGACAATTCGCTCCAGACATCCGCTGCGACGGCACGTCCCGTCGAGGAGCGTTGCAAATTGGCGCCCTGGCCGGACTCGGCATCGGTTTGCCACAGCTTGGCAGTCAGGCACGCGCCGACCAGTCGAATCGTCGACCGGCGAAGAACTGTATTCTGGTGTGGCTGGACGGCGGTCCCAGCCATCTGGAAACCTTCGATTTGAAACCGGAAGCGCCGGTTGAGGTTCGGGGGCCGCTGGAAGCGATTTCTACGGCCGTTGCGGGTGTCAGTATCAGCGAGTGCATGCCTCAGCTGGCGACTCGCATGAACGACCTGGCCGTGATCCGATCCATGACGTCGCCACTCGGGGAACACAACCTGGGGACTCATTACCTGCTGACCGGATATCGGCCCACGCCTGCTCTGGACTATCCTTCGTTCCACGCTGTGGCCAACTTTCAGCTCGGTCAGTCCCAGTCTGTGCTGCCCAACAATATCGCGATTCCCGAATATCGACTTGGCGGAGCACGGTACGGCGGCGCCGGTTTTTTGCCAAAGGAATTTGGCCCGTTCTCGGTGGGAGGTGATCCGGCGAAGCGGGACTTTGAGGTTCGCGATCTGAGTATTGCCGACGGGCTGACGCTGGACAGAGTTTCTCGCCGACGCAGCTTTGCCGAACAACTGGCCCGCTGGAATTCATCGGAATCGGCGAATAAGGGACTGAACGCTTCGTTGGATCAAGCCTTTCAGATGGTCTCATCACCGACGGCGACTGCTGCGTTCCGTCTGGACGAAGAAGCGCCGGCAACTCGAAAACGTTACGGAGCGAAGTCCATTGGGCAAAGCTGTCTGCTGGCGCGACGATTGGTGGAACGAGGAGTCCGGCTTGTCACGGTGAACAATCGCGGCTGGGATACTCACGAAAGTCTGTACACGCGGCTGAAGGAAGGATACACCGGTGCCAAGGTGGGGGTTGGGCTGATTCCGTCGCTGGACATCGCATTGTCGGCGCTGCTGGACGACTTGAAAAGAAGCTCGTTGCTGGATGAGACTCTGGTTGTCGTGATGGGAGAATTCGGTCGCACGCCGAAAATCAACACACGTGGCGGACGGGACCACTGGCCTCGTGTGTTCAGCGTTGCTTTAGCAGGTGGCGGTATTCGTGGAGGCCAGGTAATCGGCAGCAGCGACTCCGTGGGCGAATCGCCAAAGGACCGGCCCGTGACTCCGGCAGACCTGGTGTCGACAATTTACACACTGTTGGGGCTCGACCCGTCGACGGAGCTAAGAACGTCCGACGGTCGCCCGGTTCGCATGGGCGCAGATACGGCAGACGTCGTGACGGAATTGCTGTCGTGATGTGGATGTCAGCATTTCCCACACGGCCATGCCTGACGCAGCGCTGGTCCGGCCACCTTGCCCTCGCAATGATCGGGCTCATGCTGACCGTGGGCTCAGTGGCTGTGTCTGCTGCCGGGCCGGAAGCGTTCGAGCCTCCCGTCACGTGTCTATGTATTTCAGCCGACGGGGAATACGTCGTCGATGGATCGCAGGCCGGGATAAGAATCAGACGCTGGCACGATCTTGCCGTGGAAGCCGAACACCCGATTCCCTGCGCACAAATTCACGACTGCAGAATTTCGGCGGATCAATCCAGGCTGGTTGTCGTCGGCGGTGATCCGGGACAGACTTCGTTTGTGGGCGTGTACGCCTGGCCCGACGTCAGCGAAATCTGGTCCCGTCAGTTTGGCGAGGACGTACTTTACGCCGGTTCGTTTGCCCAGTCAGGAGACGTGCTTGCACTGGCAGGCCACGATCATGGCGTCTATCTGGTGAACGCAGACAATGGCGAACCGCAGTCGATCCTGAGGGGACATTCCAAACCCGCGACCGATGTGCGAATTCTGAACGACAGCAGGACGCTGCTCAGTTGCAGCATCGACCAGACGATTCGTGTCTGGAACTATCAGACGGGCAGCATTGTTCGGTCGCTCAATAACCACACGCAACCGGTGATCGCCATGGCCGTTCGCCCGGTGACAGAGGGGCTGCCGATGATTGCCTCGGTCGGCGAAGATCGAACCGTACGTCTCTGGCAGCCGACGATTGGACGTCTGGTGCGATTCTGTCGGTTGAAGTCTCCCGCCAATGCACTGACGTGGACAAATACCGGAGACAGAATCATCGCCGGCTGCCGTGATGGCTGCGTCTATTCCATCGTCGCCGATACGCTGGAAGTCAGAACCTATCCGGACATCTCCAGCGGTTGGGTCAACAGCATCGCTGCCCATCCGAAGCAGTCCTCTATCGTTGTGGGTACGTCGACTGGCAGGGTCCGGAAGATACTGCTTGATCACTGATCGGAACTTGCCAGGCAGCAACGGCCAGACAAGCCTCTGGCGCCTGATCGAAATCAGGCTCAACAGTGCACGGTCTTCATGAAGAAGGCTGTCGCTGTATCGTCCGTCAGGCGTTGGAACTCCTCCTCAGTGCCGACAAAGGCCAGGACGAACGGCAGACTTGCCCGCTGCACGGCTCGAAAAGCTTTCAGCAGCTGGGCCACCGTGTCACCGTCACCCTCGGAATCGGTCTGTACGATCTGCGAATCCAGGAAACAAAAGACGATACCATTCAATCCGGCTGGCGGAATCCGCCACGCGTATTTCAGCATGGCTGTCATTTTTTCCGCACCATCTCCATTGGTCTCATGGGCCACGTTCAGCTGCGTCCCGGGATTTAGTGTCAGTGCCACTTCAAGTTCTCGCGACAGGGCCGCCGTCACATCGCTTAGTCCGGACTGTGCCATGGTGCCAATTGGAGTTTCGCACCACATCCAGAGATTGCTGATGGCGAATGCTTTATAAAGCCTCTTCAGAATCAACGGCGCTGCCTTGCCGAGCAACGCCGTGTTTTCGAAGTTACCGTCGTGTTCCAGAATCTGTCCGATCAGGGGATTCATCAATACGCTTCAGTGTTGGTCGAACAGGCGATTCGCCTTGCGCTGTTCGAAAGGGATTGGCCCACTACACGCTCAGAATCAAGTCAGGTTCAGTCATTCGGCCAGTCGTTACGTCGACGCAGGTCGTCGTCATCGGTTGGGTTGGCAGGCACAGACTGCACGAATGTTACCTCACGCGGTTCTACCATGACCAGCGAAAGGCCCCACGCCGCAACGACGACTGCTGTTATGCTACAAAATGGTACCACGTAGCCAATTCTGTGGACGGCATCGCCAACCAGCGGAGACAGAATGATGGGAGGAGCCATACACAGGACAACCGTGCTGACATAGATCGGGTGATTCTCACGAGAAGTCAGCTCCAGGGCGTAGTTTAACATCATTCGAAAGGTGACGGGCACGAGACCCAGCCACGCAAATGCCAGCCAATACCAGCGAGCGTCCGCAAATTCTGCCAGCGCCAGTGCCAATGGAGGAGCAAACATCGCCAGAAACGTCAGCCAGCGAAGTGCCGCCCGGGTTCCTCGTCGGTCTGCCATCCGTCCGCTGAACCAACTGAAACCAGCGGCCGAAAGGTTCTGTGCCACAACCCACACCATTAACATGCGACCCTCGTACCCAGGCTGCAGCCGACCGAGCCGCTGATAGTGCGGAAACAGCAACTGCGAGCAGACGAAAAGTGCCGCCAGAATACACAGCCGTCGCAGGTGAGGATCGCTGCGCAGCGCCTGCCGCGCAACCGCGAATCGGCGACGGGCATCAATGGGTGACCGTGGCACGATGGGATCAGATTGTTCCTGCAGACCTCGAACCGTGAATCCGGCCAGCAGAAAGACGGCCCCCGTGAACAGGAATATGTATGCGAAGTGGGGAGGCTGATGTTGCGTCCACGGACGCAGCAGAATCCACGCCATCAGGACGGCCACCGCTGAGCCAGCGTTTCCGGCAATGGCAGCCAGCCGACCTCGTCTGTCCGGCCTGATCAGTTTCCCCTGGATGGTGTTGTAGGCTGCCTGGTTGACTCCACAGACACAAAAGAACGCTGCGTAAGCGGTCAGGAAAAACGCCACAAACCACGCTGGCGAACTGTGGCCGAACAACAACAGCATTCCGCCTACGGTCAGAAATGGCACAGCCATCAGAAAGGTTGTGCGGGCCAGCCAACGCGATTTCAGGCTGGCCCGACCCAAGCGGTCGGACAGCAGAACCGGAGCCAGTGACTGACTGAACCGATTCAGCGGCGGCAGCATTCCGCGCACCCAGCCGACATCTGTAATGCTGTCGAGAAACGCCGGCAGGATGACGCTTTCCGTCTTGAAAATCCACGCGGTGCGGAACAGTATCTGGTGCAGCACCAGCGTCAGCACGTTGCGTCCTTCGGCCCTGTCGTTTTCGGCCGCTTCGGAAGCGATTTGCGTCTCGGGCAATTCGGGTTGCGTTTCGGTGATCCGGGGCATTCCGAAGTTGTTCCGGTGCGACAGCAAACGGTGTGGACGGCTCTGCAATTTTCGCCAGTTCAGGCGGAAATGCCAGCGCCGCAGATCACGTTCGTGAGAATGAGAACGCTGGCGGAACCCCCGGGGTTGCTGACGTTGACGTTTTGCTGCCTGTTGATTGGTTGTCCTGCCCACGCAAACGCAATGCCGGTGTCAGTTGGCTGGTGCGCCGACATCTTTTGCGGGACAGGTCCGGTCCGGTGCGGACCTGAGCCAGTGACGGATACGGTCCGATTCTTCTTTTGCATCGACCCCGTGGCGCCGTTACGATCGGCTTAACCGTCAAAATCCGTCTGCCGTCAGCCGCCGAAAGAGACTCCGTGAATCGCCCCTCGCTCCTTAAAGATCAGTCCACGCGGTTGTTTGATGCCCGGAGACTGATCGTCGGCATCTGCATCACGGCAGCCGCGTATGCGATCCTGGAAATCAGCCGCGCGGATGGCAGCGAAGTCAACCGGGCTGCTGCCGCAACATGTGTATGCGATGAATCAACAGGTTGCCTTCAGCACGTCTGCTTGTTCCGCAACTGAGATCCGGAACACGACTTCGCAAAAAAAAGCCCGGCGCCTGACGGCACCGGGCAAACCGATGATAAGCGTGGTTGTTCCTGCCAGTCGCACTACGGCAAGGCAACAGTCTTCAGATTCTGCTGTCCGTCTTTCTCAACCAACACAACGGCATGAGTTGCGTTGAGCTTGTCCATCTGAACAACGCCCTGCAGTGAGTCAACGGTCACGTAGCCCTGTCCGGCTGCACCGCCGCCACTTACACGTTCCGTCAGTCCCTTGTTCTGACCCAGGCCGGCGGTCGAGATCTTCATGACGCCTCGAGCACTGTTGCTCAGCAGCAGGAAACCGTCGCCACCTTTTTTGTAGCTGATCATGTCCAGCGGCTGGTTGCGATTGCCCAGTTCTGCGACTGTTGTTGCCGTGATCTTTCCTGCGGCGGATTCAAGTTCCGCCAGCGGAATTCTGACCAGTGGAGTGCATTGATAGGCCGCCAGCAGGTTCGGTTTGCCGTCAATCATCAACGGTACAAACGTTCGCATAGCGGAACCATCTTCGTCTCTGCCATGAGCCGCGTGGTAGATCTGCACGCCCACGCCTTTATCAGATTTCGCAAATGGAAAGACAAGTTCACGAACGCTGGAAGGAGCATCGCCGCTCCGCAATCCTGAAACCAGTACCTTGCCTTCGTACCATACGATATCAGTGATCGCATCGTTTCTTGGATTCCGACGACGCCGTCCCGTGGCACCGTCTGCAGGAGCATTCGCCAGCACGGCCTTCGAGAACCGCACGTCCTTCAGTGCCAGCTGAGTGATCTTTCCAGCACCATCGATCTGTACGATGGCAGGCTTTCCATCGGCCGTGACGGCTGCGAAGACGTTTCCGGTCGCCGGGTTCGTGGCGAGATCGTTGATCGTGGCTTTCCCTCCGACAACGTCGCCAATTTTTCCGGCCAGATCGTCGACGTTGATATTGGCCTTCGACGCGTCCCCTTCGCGATTGCCGGTCGCTACTGCGAACACGGTGGCTGATTTTGCATCACCGATGAACAGAATGTCGTCCGGTCCGAACGTCAGCTTGCCAGCCGACTTGATGTCGGGAGTTCCGCGTTCCAGACCCCATTGGTCGGCAGATGCAAAACTGCCCGCCGACGCCAACACAACAACTGTCGCCATCAAATATTTCATCATTCTGTCACCCTCCTCTGCGGGCCGGCCCGCAAACCTGTTTGAGCTGACGCTCGGAATCGTTTGGTCCGCCCCGTTGATCGCTGCAACGATGCGCTCACAGCACATCAAAGGCGAGGGGACAAACCGTCAGGACAATATGCAGGCATTCAGGCGGTCAGCCTGAAGGGGCAGCATGACGAATGCTTTACGATTCCTCAACCAATCAGACAGCATTCACTCGAACAGACGATAGATTCCGGATCGCGAGGCTTGACCTATCCGTGGGTGCATGAGATCTTGGGTGACTGGCGGCACCGTATTGCTGCTCATCCTGCCGGTCACGTCCCCTGCATCCACGGAGCTTGTCTGTGTCCTCTGAATCCCGCCGCCGTTTCCTTCAGCAACTTGCAGCCGCTCCGGCTGCATGGACTCTGCTGCCGTCGTTGAACGCAGCAGCCGAATCTGTGGGCAGTCTGCACCTTGCCCCTTTTCGTTTTGATGTGACTCCGCCGCACGGACATTCGTTGTGTGGAGGATGGATCAAGCCGGTGGTCGGCGTTGACGATTCTCTGGAAGCCATTGGTTTTGTGTTGCTGGGTGCCGGAAAACCGATTGTGCTGTGTGCAGTCGACTGGACCGGCCTGCTGAACGATGCTCATGTGCAATGGCGGTCAGCACTGGCGGATGCCGCGGGCACGACACCGGATCGTGTTGCCGTACAGTGTGTGCATCAGCACAACGCGCCGTTTGCCTGTCTGGACGCCGAGGCGATTATATTGCAGCAGGGTGACCTGCCGCACATTGTTCAGCTGGACTTTTTTCGTCGTTGCCTGGATCAGGCACGAGTGGCCGTTGAGTCCGGGCTGAAGAAGGCGCGGCCCGTGACCGCGATCGCGGCGGGTCAGGCGGAGGTTCAGAAAGTCGCGTCGAATCGCCGTGTGTCTCGCAACACATACGGTCACGTCGTAAAAATGCGTGGCAGCAGTTGCCGCGACGAGCAGCTGATCGCTATGTCGGAAGGGATTATTGATCCGCAGTTGAAGACTGTTGCATTCTATGACGGCGACACAAAAATCGCCGCCTGTCATTATTACGCAACGCACCCCATGAGCTACTACGGCGACGGACGGGTGAGCAGCGACTTTGTCGGCCTGGCCCGAAAACGCCACCAGAAAGAGCAGCCGGAATGCCAGCACATGTACTTCACGGGCTGTGCCGGAAACATATCGGCCGGGAAATATAACGATGGTTCTCAGCCGGTGCGGCAGATTCTGGCGGACAGAATTTACGACGGCATTGTGGCAGCAGAGAAAACCCTGCAACCCAGGCCCGTCGAATTTGCCGGCTGGCGGACTGCGGAAATGCTGCCGGTCGCGCGGTCAACGTTTTCGGCGGATGTGCTGCAGGAACAGATATCGAACTCGAAGAATTCCGTCGTCAATCGGAATCGACCGTCGTATATGCTCAGCTGGCTTAGACGTCTGGAGAAACAGACACCGATTGTTCTGAGTGCCTTGCAGGTAGACGATATTTCGCTGCTGCATCTGCCTGCGGAATCATTCATTGAGTATCAGCTGCGAGCTCAGCAGTTGGGGGGCGATCGTTTTGTCGCGACTGCCGCGTACGGTGATGGCGGGCCGTGGTACATACCGATTGCAGAAGAGTATCCAAACGGCGGCTACGAAGTTTCGGTGGCGTTTTGTGATCCCGGAATCGACGCGGTCATGACGAGTGGCATGCAGCAATTGCTGCTGCCAGGGGATGCCTGACCGATCGAATACGTGCAGCGTGTGCAGCGACGTGTCGCGTCATCTCAGGCTGTTTTACTCACGATTATCTGCAGCACGGTCATGCCGTCGCTCCAAAGCTCGCCGATAGGTCTCCACATAATGGCGTGCGCTGGTTTGCCAGGACCAGTCCACCGACATGCCGGTCTTCATCACCTGTTCCCAGACGTTCGGCTGCCGGTACAGTTCGACGGCCCGTTGGACCGTTTCCGCCAGCTGAGTTGCCGAGTAGTCGTCGAATACGAAGCCCGTTGCGACGCCGGCTCTGAGCGTTTCGGGCTCAACGTTGACGACCGAATCGGCCAGACCGCCAACTCGTCGAACGATTGGCAGTGTTCCATAGCGCAGGCTGTACATCTGGTTCAGACCACATGGCTCAAAGCGACTGGGCATCAGAAACGCGTCGGCGCCGGCTTCGATCTGATGCGCCAGACCGTCGTCGAATCCGATAACCACGGCCACCTTGGTCGGGTTTTCAAGAGCCAGATGCCGCAGGTAGTCTTCGTAGCGAGGATCACCCGTTCCCAGAAACGCGATCTGTATGTCGTCGAACAGAAGCCGAGACGCACATTCTGCGATCAGGTCAAAACCTTTCTGGTCAGACATGCGGGAAATCATGCCAAACAGCGGTACTCTGTCTCGCTGCGGCAAACCCATTCGTTGCTGCAGCGCCGCCTTACAGATGGCTTTTCCCGGACTGATCTCCTGAGCTGAGTAACTGTTGGGAAGGTGTGGATCGGATTCCGGATTCCAGATGGTCGTGTCGATGCCGTTCAGGATGCCCACGAGATCGTCTTTACGATAGCTGAGCAACGAGTCCAAACCCTCTCCGCCGTCTTCCGTGCAGACTTCCTGTGCATAAGTCGGGCTGACTGTTGTAATCTGGTCTGCGAAACTGATCCCCGTCTTCAGCAGATTCAGATCGCCCCAGAATTCCATATGTTGCATAGTGAAATAGCGTGCGTCCATGCCGGTGAGTGGCATGTCGGGATACCAGAACCTTCCCTGAAACGCCATGTTGTGCAGCGTCATTACGGAGGCTGCGTTTTCGAATCCCGGGCGGCCAGCGAACTGGGAGTGCAACAAAGCGGGAATCAGTCCTGTCTGCCAGTCGTTGCAGTGAATAATATCGGGCCGCAGCACCATCTGCTGGCAGACTTCCAGCACCGCGCGGCTGAAGAAACAGAAGCGTTCGCAATTGTCCTGATAGCCCTGACCGTCTTCCATGTACAGTTGCGGTCGGTCGAAGTAATCCGGCTGACTGATGAACAGGACTTTGACGCCTGAGTCCGGCAGCATTGTCCAGTTAACGCCGCCGGTTACGTAGCGTCCGTTCATCGATATCGAAAATCGCAGACCCGTATCGACGATGGCCGGCAGTTGTTCCTGTTTCGCCAAACGCAGTTGGCGGTAATCGGGTACGATTACCGTTACGCTGTGTCCCTGCATGTCCAGGGACTTGGCGAGCGCCATTGATACGTCGGCCAGTCCGCCCGTTTTCGAAAACGGAACGGTTTCGGAGGCCGTGAGCACGATTCTAAGTCGGTCAGAAGTCAGCATTGTTTGAGAATTTGACCGGCTGGAATCGGGCCGGGCGTGTATCATAAGATCAGTTCAGTCACGAGTGGGGACATGGGTATTCGGAAAGGGGTCAGGAACCAATAGCCGGGATGGCCCTTCGGGTGCTTTGCACTATTGGTTCCTGACCCCTTTTCTAACCTGATTCTAGCATTTCACCGGACAGATCCCGAAAATTCACATCATTACTGCAGCAGAAACAGGACATAATCGGCCGTCGATTCATCGACGGTCAGAACAAGGTCAATCATGATCATTCGCAAAGAGTACAAATTCTACGCAGCCCACCGAAACGAAACGCTACGCGACAAATGCAGCAATATTCATGGTCATCGGTATGGTCTGATGATTCATTTTGAGGTTGAACGCGAGGGCGACATCAGCACGCTGTTTGGTGACTTTGATGCGAAGATTGAGCCATATCTGAAGGACAACTTCGATCATGGCATGTTGATCAATCGCCATGATCCGCTGTACCAGACACTTATTGACCACTGCTCGCGCACGGGAGAGCAGTTCCGTCTGAAAGTCTTCGACGGAGCGACCAGCGTGGAAAATCTGGCGTGGATCATGTTTTCGGAAATCACCGCCATGGGATTTCGCCTGGATCGGCTGGAGGTTCAGGAGACTGATACGTCGAATTTGATTTATACGCGCGAAGACTGGGTGCGAGACAATCGAGTGTTTACGGCGAACAAAGAAGTTCAACCTGCTGACCAGGTGTGAAACGCGTACCGGAAACCTGGAATCGATCTGATGCAGCTCCATTCCCGCCGCGAACTCCTGCGACATTCCGGTTGCGGTCTCGGAGCACTCGCCTTTGCCGGCATGATGGCGGAATCCGGCGAAGCGCGGGCGACACTGCGTGATTCGTCCGCATCACCACTTTCTGCCAGTCAGCCTCATTCTCCGGCCAAAGCCAAACGCATCATTCACCTGTTTATGAATGGCGGACCGTCGCAGATTGATACCTTTGACCCCAAGCACAATCTGCACGCGTTGAACGGCCAGCCGTTGCCGGATTCCGTGAAGGACGCGTTGCAGCCGACTCAGCGTAAACGTGTTGGCAATATCTTCGCGTCGCCGTTTCCGTTTTCACGATACGGGAACAGCGGTCTGGAAATCAGCAGTCTCTATCCTCACGTCGCCAGGCATGCGGACGATCTATGCGTCATTCGTTCGATGCAGGGAGAGGTCGCAAACCATTCGCCAGTTCTGTTGCTGACCAATTGCGGGCATTCCACGTTACCGCGGCCAAGTCTGGGGGCGTGGATGCTGTATGGTCTCGGGACAGAAAGTGACGATCTGCCTGGATACGTGGTACTGATGCCGCAGGGAATGCCGACCGCCCAGTCTCGCAACTGGACCAGTGCTTTTCTGCCCGGGATATATCAGGGAACTCATATTGAGACCGAAAACTCAGAGACGGAATTGATCCCCAACCTGACGCGCAAGGACATTCGTCCCGGCACACAGCGTGCTCAGGTTTCGTTGACGCAGTTTCTGAATCGACGACATGCCGCACAGCGTCCCGGCGATGAGCGTCTGGAAAGCCGCATTCAGTCAATGGAACTGGCTTTCCGAATGCAGAGCGCTGCCACGGACGTGTTTGATCTGGCCAGCGAGCCGCAGCATATTCGTGAAATGTATGGCGATACGTCGCAGGGGCGCAACATGCTGATTGCGCGGCGGCTGGCCGAACGAGGCGTTCGCTACATCCAGTGCTATCACGGCGGGGGTCAGCCGTGGGACAGCCATGCTTCCATCGTAAAGAACATTACTCGACTGGCTCGTGAATCCGATCAGCCGATTGCGGCACTACTGACTGATCTGAAGCAGCGAGGAATGCTGGAAGATACGTTGGTGATCTGGGGCGGAGAAATGGGCCGCACGTCCACTGTGCAGGCCGGACCGAAGGATTTCATTCGAGTTGGTCGCGATCACCACATTGACGGCTACACAATCTGGCTGGCGGGTGGCGGCGTCAAAGCGGGAACTGTCTGGGGCAGCACCGACGAATTCGGCATGGCCGTCACGGAGAACAAGGTTGACGTACACGATCTGCATGCCACGATCCAGCACCAGATGGGCTTCGACCACAAACGGCTGACGTATCGCTACTCGGGCCGCGACTTCCGCCTGACGGACGTGCATGGTGAAGTCGTCACGGGCATCCTGGCCTGACGGACGCGGAAATTCGGTTGCGGGGACATGCCAGCCGCAGCAGGTTGTTGTCCAGCCAGTCACGTCGCCGTAAGGCCGGTTTCTGCCAGCCGAATGTTAAGTCTGATGTGATCTGGAGATATCGCAGGACACGAAGGCAACAACTACCGGTTACACCTGTTTTTCACCACGTCACCTATTACAGCAGTTTTCAAAATCACGCGGTCGTTCTGTAGCGGAATTCGCCAGGAATTTCGGCAGTGACAGGTCGAAAGCCTTGGCGGCTTCCGCTACGACAAAAAGTAAAATGCTGCCTGGTGTGCGGTATCACTCCCATTCACCAGCAGCCGTTCGCAGACGGTTCAGTTGCTGATTAATGCGGTCGCTTCGTGCTTGGTGTGAATCGCAGGTGTTGTTGGCTGAGTCGTTGAAACGGTGAGATTTTA
>JAPYTO010000114.1 GCA_029941865.1 Fuerstiella sp.
TCAACATGACGAAGGTCCATGTGTCGAAACCCTGAGCAATTTTTTTGCTGGGATCGACGATCGATTCAATCAGTTCGTTGACCTTGTAACGCTTGCCGATATCGACCAGGTGAGGCCCCTTCGGCTGCTGACCATTGGCGACGGTGTGGCAACTGAGACAGGACTGGTTGCGGAACAGTTCCTTACCGGCGTTGGCATTGCCTTTATGGTTCGTGGCTCGCGACAGAACGGCGTCGTAGGGCAGGTTGGCGATTTGATGGGGATTGTTGGGGTCAACTTTGGGCAGCTGGATTGCTGATTCCGGTTCCTGCATGGATGCGATGTCGACAGCACTGATACCGTCCAGGTTGACGACGTGGCGTTTCAACTGCTGTTCGATGTGAACGGCCAGCGATTCGTCAGCCTCGGACAAAGCAACTTTGATGGCGTCGGCAATGCGATTCGATTCGCTCCATTCCTGACGGTCATAATATGGTCCGCTGGTATCCGGACGAGTCCCCCACCAGCTGCGGCTGTCATCCGTGAATTCACCTTCACGATGGTACAGGCGAATCAGCGTCGTCCAGATTTCGCGACGAAGTGGTTCGTCGCGAGTCGTGCTGAGAATTTTGAACAGTCCGTTGATTGCTCGTTCGTTGTGCATGGATTTCAGAGCCCACAGCGCTCCGTCTCGGTAAGGGGTATTCAGTGCAGCGATACATTCGTCGACCGCATGCATTTCGACCAGCGCTCTGACGGCTACGTGCGGAATCACTCGTTCCGGATGCGGCAGTCGCCAGTCGTCTCCATCGACAGCGGGACTCAATGTGGCATGGATCGTCAGAGGCAGAATTGCGTTCGCCACTGACTTCGCGAACTCGGACGCCGACTGTTCACCATTAACGTCACTGACAACAAACCCATTGTTCAGAGCATGGGACATGATCCGACCAAGCCCAATCAGTGCGGCTGCCTGAACTCGCGGATTCGGATTCTGTAAAGCTTCCAGAAACGGTCCTGGCGACACGCCATTCAACGCCGACTTACGATCAGCGACTGCTCGCAGACAGTGTTCCGCCAGTGACGCGTCTGTTGCGAGCTGCAACAACTGATAGTTGGCACGTGCACCGAGCGCCTGTTTCAAAGTGAAGACGGCTGCCACGCGCGAGTAGAGTGGTTTGTTGTGATCAGAGGCAAGAGCGAAAAGTTTCTCGTGCAACAGGGCGGGAAAAACTTCTTCTGCCCCGTCCAACCGATCGTTGTTGCCGCGCTTCAGGATCTCACGCTGAACGTGAAGTCGCATCGTGCCGGAAGGATGCTGCAGCAAATCGACCAATGCCGCGTCTTCTAATTGCTGCACGTCCGGCACGGGCTTTGGCACAAAATCAGCTGGCGTGATCTGAGCCACAAAACCCACGTCCGGACCGTCGTAGGCGAACTTGCCGTTCTTCCAGCTGCTGACGTACATTCGGCCGCTGGCATCGACGTCGATATCCGTGGGACGCGGTATTTTCAGGAACACGTCCTGCTGTGGATCAAAGGTGGCTGCGTTGCCAGGCATGTTGTGGCTATGAACAATGCTGGTTCCCCAGTCGCATGTCAGCAGCAGATTGCGATATTCAGCGGGCCATCGTTCGTCGTGAAAATACATCGATCCGCAGCCGGAGCCTCCGCCGTAGTCGGCCAGCGGCGGCATGATTTCCTGGGTGAAGTTTTTGTACAGTGACGGATAGCCGTAGTTGGCGGTCTGCAGAATGTGTGACACGCGAATGTCCCAGCCGCCGCCATCGTTCGTGTTGTCTCGGGTGAAGATATTCATGTAGGGATCGATCGCCACGTCCAGAATGTTTCGCTGCCCCCACGAGTAGATTTCCATCTCCGTGCCGTCGGGACGAATGCGAACGATTCCACCGCCCCGTTTGCTGAGCGTCGTGCCATCCTGCGCAACGGCCTTTGTAAAGCCGAAATCACCAACGGCGATGTAGATCCAGCCGTCGATGCCCATCCGAATTCCGTTGGTCGTGTGGTCGGCTCCACGTTTGTTGACTTCTTCCGTGCTGATCCCTTCGATCAGCACTTCGCTTTCGTCAGATTCTCCATCACCATCGGTGTCGCGGAAGACGCTCAGGTACGGAGGGTGCAGCACCCACAGTGAACCGTCGTCGTAGATCAAACCGCGAGGGTGATCCATCTTCGCGAACTGGTTGATCTGATCAGCCACGCCGTCTCCGTCTGTGTCGATGCAGCGCAACACTTTGCCTCGACTAGGTTCCTTGCCCAGCGATCCCTGTTCGTCCACGCCCACAAAGACTTCGCCCGTGGCCGCCGCAGTCAGGCAGACGGGGTAATTGACTGTTGGCGGCTGGCCGAACAGCGTCACGTTGAAGCCTGGCGGAGTCTGCACATCCCCGATCGATGCCGATGAACCCGCGGACGGGACGACTTCAGGCAATTCAGGCAACTCGCCAGCCGATACTTCCAGTTCCCAGATTGATCCCCACAGTCCCCTGCTGGCGCCCAGGAACGTCGTGCGGATATATCGCGTGTCCGGAGCATCCACCGTGTGAGCTCGAATGGCGCCCGGCTGATCGTTGTTCGAAGCGTCAGCGACACGAGTCCAGTTTTCATTATCTGCAGAGGTTTCGACGATGTACTTATAAACGATGTCTGTTGGTTTTTCCCAATGCAGCCGAATGGCGCGGACGTGCTGTGGTGCTTCCAGATCGACCGTCACCCATTCATCGATCTGCGATCCGGACGGACAATAGCGAGTATTCAGCAGCCCGTCGGTGAGATGTTTCCGGAAGTTGCCAGGCTGTTCGCTTTTGGATGTGACCACCTTGCCGTATGCCAGGTTTCCATCACCACAGCAGTTCTGAGGCAGCAGATGATTGGCGGCGCTCTTCTGAACGGGCGTCGCGATCAGAGCCTTAATTTCTTCGTCGATTTTTTCGGTCGACGGCGTGAAGTCTTTTTCCGGGTCGCGGCCGACCGCCCACAACACGGCCTTGGCCATCATGTCCAGATACTTCGGTTCGGCCATCGTTTCGTTGTAATGGCCCATCGTGCAGCCAAAGACTTTGGTGCCCTGGTAATCGTTGGTCCACACACAGACCTGAGGCATGCCGTCGGCCTGACGATTTGCCTGAGCCAGCGGCGTAGCGGTATCGAAGACTTCCATCGAGTGATACAGCTCGCCTTTGGGAGCAACAAACATGGGCCCGAATCCCTGCATGATCGGATGGTCGGGCTTCACGTTTTCTGCTGTGTACGAATAGTGCGGCCCGTGTCCTGGCGATTGCAGCCCCACGAATTTGAACCAGCGATCGTCTTCGACTCGGTAACAATGCATCGCACAGTGAATCAGGATCGCCGGCAGTCCGTCCTTATGCGGCTGCAGAATGCGGTCCACAAATTCCAGATCGGTGACGTGTGAAAAACACTCGTTGTGAATCACAATGTCGAAGCCGTCCGCCCAGTTAGGATCGTCATACAGCGGGATCGGAGTATCGGTGGTTGTGCCGCCCTGATGCACGATTGTCCAGCGCACGTTGGCTCGGGCACTGATGCCACGTGGCAGAATCAGTTTCTGCCGATCGTAGTCGTGACAACAGCCACCGGTCACCAGCAGGGCGTGAATCGGACGATCATTGTCCCTGACTTCGTCAGCATTGGCAGCAGGCAGAATGGCCAGCCACATCGCATAGAAAACCAACAGAACAGAAGCGGCACGCATGGAAAGACTCTCTACAGCGTTTCACGCTGACTTGTGGCCGCGAAGAACGCTTATTAATAGCAGTTTCGTTACTCCCACGAGCCAGTATCGTCCAGGACGATGAGTAAACTGCATTAGGTCGGTTGGAAGTTGGGGCAGGGGTAAGAAGCGTATCGGGAAATCAGGCTGATTCAAGAGGCTCTCGTTGATGGGACAGGATGATGTGCCGGTGTTCCAGGGAAGCATCCGGTCGGAGGCCAATGCGAAATTCGGAGACCCTGCACTACGCGTTTTTTTGGTCCCCTCTCCCCAGGAATTCGGAAAAACACGCGTTGTCGAAGGATTTGAACCTGATCCGATTTCCTGGGGAGAGGGCCAGTGGTCTGTCCATGTTGAGTTTGCGAGTAGCGGAACTCGCCCAGAGTTTCGGCAAACGACGGACAACGCCGAAAGTCCTGGCGACTTCCGCTACCGTCAGCATTAGTAAAATTAATGTGGATGCAGCACCAGGGTGAGGGGCATTACGGTCTCCATCGCGGGACCGCGTGTCGCAATAAGCGATGCTGTACGCCGCCAATGCCTGAAAGTCAGCCGCAGAATCCACGGAACACTGGAATCCGCGGACGGAATTCAGTAAAAACTGACACCATGACGGACAACGCACACAACCTACTTACGCAGTACTTTGAATTTGACCAGTTCCTTGATGGCCAACAGGCCGTCATTGAGAATCTGCTGGCGGGCCATTCGGCCGCCGCCGTATTTCCCACGGGGGGTGGAAAGTCATTGTGTTACCAGCTGCCGGCGCTGGCGTTAGATGGACTGACGCTTGTGGTTTCGCCATTGATCGCACTGATGAAGGATCAGATCGATGCCCTCGCGGCGCGCGGTATTGCTGCTCGGCGACTGGATTCGACTTTGTCTGCCGAAGACTATCGGCAGGTGATGGACGACATTTCTGCAGGCAGACTGAAGTTGCTGTACGTGGCCCCGGAGAGATTCAACAACGAGAGATTCCGCCAACAGATGCAGCGAATTCGCATCTCGCTGTTTGCCGTCGATGAAGCGCACTGTATTTCTGAGTGGGGCCACAACTTTCGACCGGACTATCTGAAGCTGGCCACATTTGCAGAGCAATTCAACGCCGAACGGATTCTTGCTCTGACGGCAACGGCAACTCCACCAGTGCTGCTGGACATGTGCCGGGTCTTTGAGATCGACGAAGCCTGTGCCACATGCACCGGATTCTATCGCAGCAATCTGACACTGCTGATGACGCCTGTGACTGCCAACGACCGTGACCACGAGTTAATCAGTCGACTGCAGGAACGGCCTGCTGGCCCCTCGATTGTGTACGTCACGCTGCAGAAGACGGCCAGAGAGGTGGCAGACAATCTGACAGCCGCTGGTTTTTCGGCCAAACCGTATCACGCCGGACTGAAACCGGACATCAGGGAAGCGGTGCAGGACTGGTTTCTGGAATCATATCACGGCATCGTCGTGGCGACGATTGCGTTTGGCATGGGAGTCGACAAATCCAACATCCGCTATGTCTATCATTACAACCTGCCCAAGAGTCTGGAAAACTATTCACAGGAAATCGGACGCGCCGGTCGAGACGGAGCACCGGCCACATGTGAAGTCCTGGCATGCTCTGAAGACCTGACCGTGCTGGAGAATTTCGTTCTGGGCGACACGCCCACCCGAGATTCCGTGGACCGTTTTGTCAAAGAAATATTTTCCCAGGACGAATCTTTTGATGTCAGTTACAACGATCTGGCACGGAGTTCTGACATCCGAATTCTGGTCATTCGGACGTTGATGACCTACCTGGAACTGGAAGGCTACCTGGCCGGCGGCACTCCGTTCTATTCCGGGTATCAATTCAAACCTCTGATGCCGTCGGCCGAAATTCTGGCAAAGTTTGAAGGTGAACGTCGTGACTTTCTGCGCGGCATGCTGGCTGAGTCACAGAAAAAGAAAACCTGGTTCTACATCGACGTGGACGCCGCAGCGCGCAAACTGCAGCAGCCACGTGACCGACTCGTCACGGCACTGGACTATCTCGGCAATCAGGAAATGCTGGAGTTAAAGGTGACCGGCGTGCGCAATCGCTACCGCCGACTGCGAGTTCCGGAAGACCATGATGCGCTGGTGGATCATCTGTACGATCAGGGCATGCAGCGGGAACGCCGCGAACTGGATCGACTGAACCAGATCATTCACCTGGTGGATCTGCGGGAATGCCAGGTTGCTTACCTGTGTCAGCATTTCGGAAAACCACTGGATCGTGACTGCGGACACTGTTCGGCGTGCCTGAATCCGCCATCACGCGAACTCGGCAAGCGGGAAAGTGCATCGCTGGCCAACGACGTGGCCCAGCGGATTTTAAAAGCACAGACCGAACTACAGAATCAACTGCCCGATCGTGTGCAACTGGCTCGGTTTTTGTGTGGCTTGTCGTCGCACGCCATTTCAAAGGCGCGGCTGCAGAGCGATCCACGGTTTGGCAGTCTGGAAGAGCTGCCGTTTCAGGCGGTGCTGGATGCACTTCCGTAGCAGGTCGACGTTTTCGAAACAAAAGTCGTTTACTTATTCTCGTGAACCGTTCCGGCTCGTGGGCATGCCGTTTTCTCCGGCTGAAACGCGTCTGTCGCGGCCACAAGTCAGCGTAATACGCTGAGACGTCAGCGCAGTATCTCGCATCCCAAAAGTCGTCGCAGCAGTCCGATTTGTCCAACGTGCAGCATTTCGTGCTTCGCGCTGAAGCGCAGTGAACCGCCCTTTGTAGTGAACATCGGATGGGCAGGACCGGCGGATTCATTGAGAAGGTTCTCATCCAACGCGGCGACCTCCTGTTCGACGGCGGCAAACACGCTGTCAAATGTCCCGCGAATTTCGACGGGCAACGGATAGTCGTGCTCGCTGGGTGACGGCTTTGAACCTTTGCCAAAGAGCTTGCCGTACTCTTCGACCGGAATCAGATTGTCATCGCCTGACTGCACACCTCGCACTCGCTTCAGGCATAGACCGTATTGTGCGATGGCCATGTGCCCGACCTGCCATGCCACATGGTTGATTCCTTCGGCAGGCTGCCTGAACCACATGGACTCGTCGACGTGGCTAAGCATGTCATTGGCGTAGGCGCGAGCCTGTTTCAGGTCTTCAAGAATGATCGGTATCAATGACATCGGCGATTGGCTTATGGCGGTGAAGGGTTGCAGGGGCGTTCGACTCGGGAAGAATCAGCTGTTGTCGGTTACGCCACATTACAAACGCTCGGACGATGATCCACAAGCCCAGGCAGACAAGACCTCCCAGGCCGCCGGGATTGTAAACATATCCAGGAAACCGAGGCAGTAGTTCGCCCAGGAAAACACCGGTGATCGAGACACCGATCATCTCGAGGATTCTTCGACCGGCCCCGGAGCGGTCGATCTTCCAACGTGGTGTGCGGCCACTGGAAAGAGGAGCTTGATAGGGGTTGCTGGAGTCATTCATGGCGGGTTTCGCCGCTGATCGTCGGACGTCTGTTGCGATGTTGATTCCCCGGTCTGCCAGGATTGTCTAAAAACACCGACACCGAATGTGCCTTCCGGCGGTTTATCTGAACTAAGGACATTGACTGCAAAACTCACGAACGACATTTCATCACTTCCACGGGACAGAAATATGAAAAAGCTTGCAACATGGCTGCTGGTCGGCGCCGCAACGGTAATGACGACTGACCTGGCGGTCGCACAACAGGACGGTGATAAGCCGCGCGACGGTGCTCAGGAAAGAGACCAGCCACGCGAAGAAGGCCGAGGAGAACGAGGGCAGCGGGGACGCGGACGTGATGGAGACCGACCCGGCGACGGCGAGCGTGGACGGGACGGGGACCGAACGCGTGGAGGTGAACGTGGTCGTCCTGGCGGTGGACCTCCTCGAGGAGGCGACGGGCGACGTCCTTCGTTTGGCGGACCCGTGCTCGGAGCTTTGGACAGAAATCATAATGGCGTACTGGAATCCGAAGAAATCGATCAGGCCATCGTGGTCCTGCGCCGGATGGACCGCAACAAGGACGGCCGAATCACGGCCGACGAAATGGGAGCGATGGGTCGCCCCGGCGGCGACCGGCCACCGCGTGATGGAGATCGTCCACAACGTGATGGTGACCGGCCACAGCGCGACGGAGATCGGCCGCAGCGCGATGGAGATCGTCCACAACGTGATGGCGACCGTCCACCACGCGACGGTGACCGTCCGCAAGGTGCCCGTGGTGATCGCGGGGGATTCGGCCCGGAACAGATGATGGCTCGGTTTACTGAGTCGGACGCCAATAAGGACGGCAAATTGTCCAAAGAAGAAGCTCCGGATCACATGAAAGAGGGCTTCGATCGACTGGATGGCAACAAGGATGGATTTGTCGATAAGGACGAATTCCGCAAGATGCTTGAGCGTTTCCGCGGCGGACAGGGTCAGGGCCAGGGACGTGGCGGGCAGCAGGGCCGCGGTGGTCGACCGGGAGGCGATCGTCCGGGAGGTGATCGGCCTCAACGTGATGGAGACGGCGGCGAACGTCGACGACCGGACGTCGAATAAACACTGCAAATTCGCCTGCAACACTCAGAAGACCAAAGGCCGCGCTGGTTACCAGCGCGGTCTTTTCTTGCGCCGGTCGCAGCAGAAGCGGAACATCGCGACTCAACACGACGTCGCTGGCTGTTTTTTTCGATGGAAAGTCTCCGAAATCCGGACGTCCGACGGATTTTTGTCCGGGCCGGAAAGAGGTACGATGCGTATGCATTTTAGAGTCTGTCGTGAACACAGCCATCCGTGCAGCGGGTATCTATGCCGGGACGACGATCTGCATGCAGTTGAGTTGATTCGGTCGCATGAATCTGGAACCTGAATGATGTCACAACGCTTTGTATCCGGGCTGATTCTATGGGCCGTGGTTTTGGGGTTTTCCGGCTGCAATAACGGCAAGCAGAATGCCGGAACCGGGACCCCTGGGGATCCCGGCACGGAAGACCCGCAACCGGTGGCCCTGACGAAGCAGCAATACGCCAGGGCGATCACGCTCAGGAGCCGCGGCGTCGGTCATTTGGAAAACAAGGAATGGTCGGACGCCGAAAAAACATTTGCGGAATTAGCTGACCTGCTGCCTCAGAACCGCCTTGCTCGCCGAAATCTAGCGGTCTCGCGAGTGTTGTCGTTGATCGACCGGGAATCTCCATTCACGCGATCCGGCTCTCCGGAAAAAGTGCAGGCCTATCGCGAGGCCGTTGAGAAATCCAGACAAGCTATCACAGCGTATCGTGAGATGTCGCCCGACGGATACGATGCCGCTCTGGCGGATTTGCTGATGGGCAAACTTCTTGTCCACGATGATTCACCGGAATCGCCGAGTATCACTCCCGGGATTGCGCTGTTGCGGGACGCGGCAGACGCTCAGCCAAAGGCGGCGGATTTTCGTTTTGCTCTGGCGATGGCCATGGACGGCCACCGCGACTACACAGAATCACCGGAATTACTGAATGCACTTCAAACGTCATTCGATCTCGCGCCACAGAATCTGTTCGCTTTGCAAAAATTGATGCAGCGCCAGGCGCTCAGCCTGAATTCAAAAAACGAAAAGACCCGGGCACTGGCACTGCAGATTATTGAAACGTTGAAGTCTGCCCAAACACTGCTCGTCCCGCTTAACGAATCCATCAGAAAACAGCGCCGAATGGACCTGGTGAAAACGATTACAATTGCTCTCAGAAAATTCAACGGCAGCAATGGCGCAACACTGATGGGGCCCGCCATGATGGTCGGAAATCTGTTATTGCCGGAGCTGGCCACACAAATTGATCAGCGTCGGCTGAACAAAAACGTACTGGAATATTTGCTGCTGAACTTTGATGCGGAGTTTCTTGCGGCCGCAAAAGAAGCAGGCGCGATTCCTGATTCCCAGCCGACCGTCGTAAACGCTTTTGTGCCGACGGAAGGCCTGCCGATGGTCACCGGCGTCACGCAGGTCGAATTGCTGGACATGAATCTGGACGGCTTTGACGATCTGATCGTGGCCCGCGAAGGCACGATCGAAGTCTATTCCCGGGGAACAGACCTGGCCGCAGAATGGACGTTGCTGATGACATCTCCGGAACAGGATATCAGCATCACCGAGTTTCTGCTGGTCGATATCGACCGCGACTATGATAAAGCCATCAGCGATATCAAGAATCCATCACTGCTGCGAGACGCAGACGGCGACCGGAAGATCGTGACGGACCCGGCGGGACAGAATCGCTGGTATGACACAGATCTGGACGTTGTTGCCTGGAGTGACAACGGTGTCGTGGTCTTTCGCAACGTAGTGAGTGAAGATGGAATTCGTTCTCTGGACGTTCTGCCGCAGCAAGAAGCTGTTCCTGATATTAATGACATCGTCGCCGCAGACCTGGAAGCCGATGGAGACCTGGATCTTATCTTCGCGACCGACGCAGGGATGACGTTGTGGAAGAATATTGATGGCACGGTGTTTGAAAACATGGATGATTCGGCATCATTACCGGAACAGGGGATTCAAACACTGGCTGTGGTCGACTGGGATCAGAACATTGCAATCGATGTTGTGGGAGTTGCCGAAGACGGAACCACAGGCTGTCTGGAGAACATCCTGCACGGTCGTTTTCGCTGGATACCTGTCGATTCAGATCGTGTTGTCGCGAACGACGTGTTTTCCGTGACGTGCTGTGATGTCGTGGGGCCGGATGCTGATGGCAGGACTTTGCTGTGGTGTGCGGGACCGAGTGTCGAAGATCAGGCCGACTGGTTTGGCAAAAGGATGGCGTTTGCTGACCTGGACAACAACGGCGCCGTGGATTTTGTAAATTGCCAGGGCACCGAACAACCGCTGGCCGTGTCGATCCTGCCGGAAATCGTGCAGCCGGCAACCGCATTATCCTGTACGGCTGCGGACATCGATGACGACGGTGATCTCGACATCGTCTACGTTTCCGCTGCGGACGGTACTCTGGGCCTGCTGACGAATGACGGCGGCAACGCCAACAATTGGATTGACGTCGTGGCCCGAGCCGTTCCCGATGATCCTCAGTTTCCGTCCAATCGAGTCAACATGCACGGCATCGGTTCATTGATCGAGGTTCGAGCAGGGGCGTTGTATCACGCAGAAGTCATCAACAAACCAAAGCTGCATCTGGGCCTGGGCAAAGCAGAATCGGCAGACGCAATTCGCATCATCTGGACCGACGGTATTCCTCAGAACGTCACTGTCCGTGGCCTATTGCGATCGAGGATCGGCATTCTGGCACCGCAGATTCTGAAAGGTTCGTGTCCGTACATTTACACGTGGACCGGTGAACGCTTTGAATTCTTCAGCGACTGCCTATGGGCGGCACCGCTGGGTCTGGTTCAGGCCAATGGAGAAATTGCACCGACTCGTGAATGGGAAAACCTGTTGATTCGTGGCGAGTCGCTGGTTGAAAAAGACGGACGATACATCCTGCAGCTGACTGAAGAACTGTGGGAAACGGCGTACTTTGATCAGGTGCAACTTACCGCAATCGATCATCCGGCAGACGTGGAAATCTTTACCAACGAGAAAGTCGGTTCGCCGGACATGGCGGCTCACAGGATACACACCGTCAGACAACCCTTAAGTCCGGTATCGATCATCGATGGTCGCGGAAACGATCTGCTGCCAGGTCTGTCCGCGGCCGACGACAACTATGTCCAGGCATTTGCAGGCCGCATCGTGCAGGGCCTGACGGATGAATGGGTGATGGAGTTTGATCTGGGAGTGCTGCCGGACGCGGGGACGGCATCGCGCGACGTTCGTTTGTTTCTTCTGGGCTGGGTGTTTCCAACCGACACGTCATTGAATCTTGGCATCGAACAGAACCCTGACGTGGGCGGCCCTGTCGGTCCGTCGGTCGAAGTGCCCGACGGCAATGGTGGCTGGAAAGTTGTGCGACCGTTCGTCGGATTCCCCAGCGGCAAGACCAAGGCAATGGCCATTGACATTTCTGACATCTTTTCCGGCAGCGATTATCGTTTCCGCCTTCGTTCCAGCATGGAGCTGTACTGGGATCAGGCGTTCTTCACTGTCGACGAAGAAAATGCGGACACTGTGACTCACGCATGTCCATTGCTGGCCACGGATCTGCATTTTCGAGGCTTCAGCCGCCGCACTTACGCCGATAACGCATTGTTCCGCAACGGTCGAGCACCGGAAGGGTACGACTACGCTGCGGTCACCACGGCCCCACGCTGGCCGACGATCTCTGGTCGGTTTACTCGATACGGAGAGTCGACGCCGTTGCTGATGAACCATGACGACCGCATGGTTGTCATGGGACCAGGGGACGAACTGACCATAGAATTTGCGGCACCGACAGAAGCCGTGCCGGAAGGCTGGAAACGGGATTTCGTACTGACGAATGTCGGTTACGACAAAGACGCCGATCTGAACACAATTTACGGGCAATCGTCCGAACCATTCCCATTCCGTGCGATGACTCGGTATCCTTTTTCACCTGACGACCAGGTTCCGGATTCGGCCGAGTACCAACAGTATGTCGATGACTGGCAGACTCGCGAGTATTCACCGAACGAATTTCGGGATGCGTTGCGGAAACCTTAGCTGCTTTGTCAACGCTCAGCATGTCAATTACTTTTCCATTCCATTCATCGAGTTATCTGCCGTGAAAAACTTTGCTTCAATTCTTGTCATAGTGGCCGCTTCTGCCGCATGCGCACAGGACACGCCCACAGAATTCGATTATCCGCTCGCCGTCACAGCAACGGCAGACGGCGTTGTCTACGTCGCAGATCGAACCATGCCTGGCATTTGGAAAATCGAAGACGGAAAAAAGAGCGTTTACTTTCAGGGTTCCAAAAAGTTTCGCACTCCATTGAACGCTGTCCGGTGCCTGGCAATTGATCACGAAGGCAAACTTCTTGCCGGAGACTCCTCCACTCGCGAAGTCTACCGGTTTGACGACGACGGCACGCCGCAACCTTTGACCGACGGCTGGATTGGAATTCCGATGGCCATGGCGGTCGCTCCGGATGGCACAATCTATACCGCCGACCTGGAACTCCATCGCATCTGGAAGATGCCGAAGGAAGGACTGAGGAGCCGCAGGAATTTGCAGTCATCAATTCGCCTCGCGGGTTGACCCTGGACCCCGATGGCAATCTGTGGGTGCTGTCAACATCCAGCAAGGACGGCCAGATTCAAAAGGTGACGCCCGATGGAAAAATCGAACCGTTTGTGAAAGGCCATCCGTTCAATCTGCCTCATAACATCGTGCGCATGGATGACGGCACATTCTATGTCACCGACAACTACGAACACTGTGTCTGGAAAGTGACTGCCGACGGTGAAAAAGAAAAATGGGTTGTCGGCGAACCGATGGACCGGCCCGTCGGACTATGCCGCAACGGCCAGAACCTGCTGATTGCGGATCCACACATTCGCACGATCTTCTCACTGTCGCCGGACAGAAAACTGACAGTGCTGGTCAGTTCGCCGGTGGCGGAGATCAAGATCAGGTAGTTGCTGTTGGTTGATCTCAGCGTTTCGCGGCCTGTTCAGCACCGCGCAAGGCTCGCAGCACGTTGCCGCCCAGAATCTTGTGGATGTCTGTTTTCGAATAGCCCCGATTAAGCAGTTCCTGAGTAATCAGTGGGTACGTCGAAACATCTTCCAGCTGCTCAGGCAACCGGGGGACTCCGTCAAAGTCTGACCCGATACCGACATGATCGATGCCCGCAACCGTGGCGATGTGGTGGATGTGATCAACGACGTCATGAATCGTGCCACGAGCATTTTCGTTTTCCTCCCGCAGTGCCGTCGGGATGACGAACTTCGAAAAGAAGTTCACCATGACGACACCACCGTTCTGCGGCATCCGCTGCAGCACGTCGTCCGGGACATTGCGAGGATGGTCGTTAATCGCCAGCGCCGATGAATGAGAAAAGATGATCGGTGCTGATGAGACTTCAATCGCCTGATGCATCACTGCCGGCGACACGTGCGACAGATCCACCAGCATGCCCAGCCGGTTCATTTCACGAATGACTTCTTTTCCGAAGTCCGTCAGGCCACCGTGTTTCGCATCATCGGTCGCGGAATCGGCCCACGACAGCGTCTTTGAATGAGTCAGAGTCATGTATCGACAACCACGATCGTACAGCCGCTGCAGGTTGCCCAGTGAACCTTCGATCGAGTGGCCGCCTTCGACACCCATCATGGATGCGATTTTTCCCGACCTGACGATGCGCTCGATTTCGTCTGCCGTCGACGCGAATTCGAATGTCTGCGGGTACCGCTTTATCATCTGATCGACGATGTCAATCTGCTGCAGCGTCTGCAGCAGTGCGTCACCTGTCACCATCGTGTCCGCCGAGACGTACACCGACCAGAACTGGGCCTTAACGCCGCCGGCTCTCAGTCGCGGGATATCCGTGTGCTGCTGCGGCTGATTCTTTGCGATGTCAACCTGATCAAACGACGAATTTCCGCTCTTGCGCAGTTCCCATGGCAGGTCGTTGTGACCATCGAACAACATGCCGGAGAAATGCACCGCGCGTCCTTCGTCCGTCAAAACAACGGTTGGACGAGCCTTGTCTTCGGCAGGAGATGGAGTCCGGAACGAAACAGCCACTGCCACGAAAAGTAATATGCGAAACATAAGACCAGTTGCTTTCCATATCTGAGATCTACTTCTTAGGCCCACCTGGCCAGCGATAGCCAACAGGGTCGGCAGCGGGCTGATTGAGGTCGGTGTCCCCCAGCAGTAGGTTTTACTCTACCACCTTGTGATTCTCGCTGCGAGCATCGACAGAAACAGAACCTGTCGGGATGCAGTAAGGGATTGTGGTTTCGGACTGGTGGGTGGCCGGGGCTGGACTGAGCCGGCGAAGGAGAATCAAACCGGCAGTGCCGGCCCCGGGGTTTCACTCGTACCTCGCTCCAACCCCGGCCACACTCTCCAACCCCGGCCACACTCTCCAACGTGACAACCATTCGTGACAACCATTCGTGACGGCACCTTCTGTCGGCACAGGGTGCAGCCAGACCGCCAGAATATTATGATTCACCGGCAGGCATCCGGTAGAAAACACACAATAAGTGCATTCCTGGGTTCTGTTCATTGGGATGTCTGTTCCGGGTTGGTAAGTTCAATCGCGAATCTCGTGACTTTCGCCACAACCATGGCACTGTGAAACGGCGGCTCCGTTGTGCGTCAGCATTGTCCGTATGAACTTCATCGCACGAATCACTGCAGACCATCCGCTGATTGGCTGGTGCTTCGTGGCCCTTCTTTCGCTTCCTCCGGCGCTGGGTTTCCGGGGCTGTCGCATCGCAGAATCTGTTCCACCGTCATGGGTGCCGGCAGAAGCAGCCGCGGCGCTGATTGAGGCGGAAGCAAATTTTTCTCTGAACGCGCCGCTCGTTCTTGTGCTTGAGGACGACGATTTCTTTCGGCCAAAACAGTTGGCGGCTGTACGCCATGCCGCCGCTGAGATCAGCGAAATGCCGTTCGTGCGCAAACTCGTGTGGTTTGGTGATATTCCGGAAGTCTCGCTCCTCCGCGGACGCGTCACGCCGATTCTTCCCAACGCAGACGGCACCGCCGAAGAGCTCGCGACTGCTCGATCACGTATTCTGGAACATCCGCTGGCGTCAGGCAGCCTGATTTCTGAAGACGGCACCACGATGGTGATGCTGCTGGACGTGCGGGGAAGGAATTATATTCATCCCATTCGAAGTCGCGCTGCGGAAATCCTTGAGCCGGCAGGGATTCGTGTTCGCGGTACCGGACCGCTGGCCCTGCACGCAGCGCATGATCGAGCATTGGCAGAAGACCATCACCGCATTCAGCTGATGGCGTATTCAGTGGTTGGACTGCTGGCCGTGCTGATGTTCAGGCGACCCGCTGCCATTTTTATTGCCGGAAGCGGACCCACCGTGGCGGTGGTATGGACGATGGGGTGGCTGCAGCTGATTGGTCAGGCGGAAAACGAACTGGCAAAGATCATTCTTCCGGTGTTGATCACAATGGTGGGCTTTGCCGACGGAATGCACCTTGTGGTCAGGATTCGCCAGCTGCGGGCCAGCGGTGAATCTCAGCGAGATGCGGTTTATCGTGCTGTTCAGGTGGTCGGACCTGCGTGTCTGCTGACTTCCATCACGACAGCCATTGGTTTTGGATCGCTTATGTTATCCAGTGCGGACATGATCTCCGGATTTGGCCGCGTTTCTGTCATCGGCGTTGTGGTGACGTTTTTCTCCGTTGTTCTGATAACACCGCTGCTGGCAAACTCGTGGCTGTCCGACAGAATGCATATCGCGTCTGACAAGGACCCCGTCACGCGTCTGATGAATCGGTGTACGGGACTGATTGAATTTTCGTCACGGCATGCCACATCCGTTGCTATCAGCGGAATCGTGATCACGGTGCTGTGCGTCCGCGTGGCAGCGGGGCTGATTCCCGATGACAGGCTGACCGACCGTGTTCCCCGGAACTCAGAAGCGTGTCAGACGATGCGTGACTGCGACGAAGTCATGAACGGCATCCGATCTCTGCGAGTGGTGGTGTCGTGGGACGAATCAAAGGGCCGCAACGATGTGTGGCCTGTGATTGAACAGTGTGAGGCCGTGTTGGTTGGTGGAGAACTGGTCGGGAAACCAAGATCCATTCGTACCTGCCTGTCTGTTTTTCGAGGCTCTGACAAACAGAACCGATCGATATTGGCCAGTCAGCTGCCTGACGAACTGCGGAATCAGTTTTACCAGCCCCAAAAACATCAGGCTCAGATTGTCACCGGGTTGCGGGATCGGGGGATTTCCGTTCATGAACCGATGTTCGCGCGAATCGAGGCGCAGCTGGACCGAATCAAAGACGCCAACCCAGGATTTGAACTGGAAATGGTCAGCGACGTCATTATTGAGGGGCGAGTTGTGCGGCAGGTTGTGGAAGAACTTGTCCACAGTCTGTTGATGGCGTCCGTGATCATCTTCGCCGTCCTTGCGATCGCGTTTCGATCGCTTCGATTTGGCCTGATTTCGATCCTGCCAAACGTCATGCCGCTGGCCGCCGCCGGCACTCTGCGATTCATGATCAATGACTCACTGGGCATCGCCAGTGCGTGTTCTTTCGCAATCTGCCTGGGCATCGCGGTGGACGATACAATCCATTTTCTCACGCACTATCGAGAGCAACGTCGGTTGGGTCGGACTCCGGCAGAAGCAAATCGAGACACGTTCCTGACGGTCGGCAGTGCTCTGGTCATGACCACCGTTGTCTGCACTCTGGGGCTGGGCACTGTGTTGACGAGTCAGATGCCGACCCACGTGAATTTTGCGGCGATGGGGTGTACAACGCTCGCCGCCGCACTTGTGGCTGACCTGGTTTTTCTTCCGGCATTGTTGTGCCTGTTCCCCGGAAAGGTACCTGATGTCTCGTCGTCAGAAGCCCTGGCTGCGGAATCTGACATGGGCTGATCGAGAAGGGGAGGGTGGCAGAATTCATGCAATCTGCCACCGCTGGTCTTTGTTTTGCGTGAAATCAGAATCGACGTGCGTATTTGAAATGCTGAGTGCGTAGTAGAATCTAACTGGACAGTGCCACGTGTTTCGCTTGTCCTGTGTTCATCGAAACCCGAAGCGTAAGCGAGGCGATCGACCCAACTTGTCTCCTCGCTTACGCGTGGGGTGAAAAGGAAGAAGAAACTGGCGCTGGTCAGTTAACCTCCTGTTATTCCTTACTGGCCGCGACAGTATTTCACAAAGTCGACGACCGGGCGTCCGTTTGCCAGGCAATCTGTTCACTGAGATCTTCACATGAAGTCGATATTGGTCTCAGTGCTCTTTGCCATCACTGCATTTTTTCTGGCTGCAGGGCGAATCAATCACGGACTCGTCGATTCGCCGCTGCCAGCGGGGCCCGGACTGACTCTGGATGAGTCCTTTAATATTGGCCAGGGGATCTACGTGCTGGAAGCGTTCCTGCATCATGGCCCATTGCTGTTCACTGCTGCAACGGCGGAAGACGTGTTCGGCGATCCGGCCTATCTGCCGGACTTCCCGCCGCTTGGCCGAGTGACACTGGGAGCGGCTCATCAATTGACATCCTGGGCGATTCCCGGCGCTGAACAATCAACATTCAACGTCCCGGCAGCCAGGCTTGGCGCATGTTTTGCCCTGGCTATCACGGTGCTGCTGTTGATGGAATTTGTTCGTCGCCGATACGACTTGACCACCGCGGTGGCTGCGGCCATATTGCTGTTGCTGATGCCCAGAGTCATGGGGCACGCGCGACTGGCCACGCAGGAAATGGGAACTGTTCTGGCGTGGCTGGCAACGCTGGTGCCACTGCTGGCATGGTGGACGAAAGAGACCCCTCCGACAAATCGGCAAAGTCTGATCAGCGGGTTGCTGTGGGGATTGCTGTTGCTGACAAAGGTACAGGGCCTGCTGCTGCCACCACTGGTGATCGTCTGGGCGATCTGGTGCTTTCGCTGGTCGGCGATTCGGCCACTCGCCTTGTGGGGCGTGACCGGGCTCGTTGTCTTCTATGCAGGGTGGCCATGGTTATGGCTGGACCCGCTTGGTCATACGTTGCAGTATGTCAAAACGACGGCGGATCGACCGACGACATTGTACGTCTGGTATCTGGGACAGCGTTTTGCTGACAAAGCCGTGCCATGGCACTTTCCGTTTGTCATGACTCTGGCGACGCTGCCGGTTTCCGTCATGCTATTTGCACTATGGCGAGTTTGTGCTCGGCAGTTCACGAAGGTGGAAACCCTTGCCGTGGCATCCGTTCTATGGCCACTGATCGTGTTTGCCGTGCCGGGAACGCCAGTCTACGACGGCGTGAGGCTGTACGTTGTGATCATGCCGCTGATCGCATTCATCGCAGCCAGGGGCCTTGTTTCCGCGTTACGGCTGATTTCCGGTCGTCTGCGTGAATTCAGTGGTCCTGACTCTGCGACGGCACCGAGGTGGAAAAAGAACGTCGCTCGATGTTTCTGCGTCGTTGCACTAATCACCACAGTGCGACAGTTTTCCGTTCAGGGACCGTTTTGCCTTGAAGATTACTCACTGTCGGTACTGGGAACTCAGGGGGCCGTCGACGTGCTGGGGCTGGAAGCCAGTTACTGGTCCGACGGTTTGAACGGTGACTTCTGGATGCAGGTACCGGAGAACTCAACAGTTTACGTGGCTCCGGTTTCCCATCAGTTTCAGTTGAGCGACATTCACCAACTGGTGCCGATCGTCAGGAAACGCAACATTCGTTTGTTGCCATTCGAATATCAGCCAGAGAAACAGCGCGGGCTGGTGCTGCTGAATCATCGCCTGGCCGATCTGCCCCCGGATCTGCGAAAAAAACCGCCTGGTGCGAAGCTGGTCGCTGAGTCACGCTATTGTGGTGTCGTGCTGGCCAGACTCATCGATACCACAGATGGTACGTGGTCGGAACTGGCCGGCTGGCCGAAGAAGTGACAGACACTATGAACACCCCGAAAATAGAAGCCGTCATTTTTGACTGTGATGGCACACTGGTGGACAGTGAAACGCTGTCTCTGACGGTTCTGATTGAATTCGTGGCGGAATTTGGTCTTGAGATTCCTCACGAAGAGGCGCTGCAGCAGTTTGCCGGTAACGAACTGTCGGTCGTCTTTCGAACCATCGAAGAACGACTGGAACACTCACTTCCTGAAGATTTTCTGGAACGCTTCCGGGAACGACAGATCGCCGTACTGAAGCAGCAGTTGCAGGCGATCGACGGTGCGTACGATCTGCTGGCGTCAATCAGCCTGCCGTTCTGCGTGGCCTCAAACGCACCACACAACAAGATCGCCGTGTGTCTGAAAACGACCGGACTGGACCAGTATTTTGCGCACGACCGTATTTTCAGCGCCTATGACATCCAGGTCTGGAAGCCGGAACCGGATCTGTTTCTGAAAGCTGCGCACGAAATCGGCGTAGCACCGGAAAACTGTGCTGTCGTGGAAGACAGCAGTTTCGGTATCAATGCCGGATTGGCGGCGGGGATGCAGGTCTTTGCCTTTGATCCCCACCGACCCGGACCGACCGATGATTCCGGCGTTCGTTCCATCCAGCATCTGGATGAGTTGAAGCCGTTTTTCACGTCTTCGCAGAAAACGTGATTACTTGTTGGGCGTCAGCAGCACAGACATCATGCGCCCGCTCTCCATCCTGGGAGACTGTTCCACCGTCGCGACGTCCACCAGGGACTTCACGATTTCATCAAGCATTTCCCGACCGCGGTCGTGGTGAGCGTTTTCGCGGCCACGAAACATGACGTTGATTTTCACCTTGTCACGTCGGCCCAGAAACTCACGTGCTTTGTTGACCTTTACGTCAATATCGTGTTGCCCGGTCTTTGCACGCAACCGCAGTTGTTTCAGCTGAGTCTTGTGTTGCTTGGGACCACTGGTCTTCTTTTGTCGCTCGTAGATAACTTTGCCGTAATTCATGATACGACAAACGGGCGGTCGTGCCTCGGGGCTGACTTCGACAAGGTCCAGACCCTGCCCCGACGCCAATACTAAAGCTGCTTCAGTTTCCATTTCTCCCAGCATTTCGCCCTCAGCACTTACGACACGAATAGGAGTAATACGGATGCGGTCATTCATGCGCGGCAAATCGCGCTGTGGCGCCGCAGTAGGACGAGATCGCTTAATGGTTTCTTCCTCAAATAGGTTAAACAGTGTCGGACCGCGTCACAAAGCGGCCTCTTGGTCGGTGCAGGGTACTATGTCCGAAAGACCCGGAAAAGGGTACTTTCGGAGCACAAATCATTAAATCTTATCAGAAAACGCATAATGACTTCGCTGAGATGTCGGCTGGCATCGGAAACGATCGGCATTCGGCCAGACGTTTCGTTGTCCCGTTTGACGGTTCTGCCATCCAGAAGCAACACTCCTGTGGCAGAATGGGGGGTGTTGTGCTGATTTACACTGAGTTTCCGAATCAGTCGACAGAATTGACCATGTGCGAGAACTTCAGTCGCCTGCCTGTGGTGTTGTCAGCGTTCTACAGAGGTTGACGCCGACTCGCGGCCGCGACGAACGCGTTCCGGCCTGAGAAAACGGCATGCCCACGAGCCAGAACGGTTCACGAACACAGGGAAACTGCTTTAATCGCCCTGAACGACGTGCTCTTGAGTTCTTCGATCAAGGACACCGCGTCTGCCGCCAAACAGCTTCAGCAGCGCCGGCAATAAGATCACGTCACCAGGCAGGGCCGCGCACATCGTGATGGCCGTTAGTTCAGCGAACCGACGCGTCGGGACGAAGTCAGAAAAAATCAGGATGCTCAATCCGCTCACGACCAGCACGCTGGTCAGAATGATCGCCCGACCACTCGACGAAAGCGCCTCCTGAATGGCGTGCTCCGAACTCATGGTCTTGCGTTCGTCACGATAACGTGCCAGAAAGTGGATCGTGTCGTCCACAGCAATACCAAGGCTGATCGCGAACACAATGACATTGCCGGCCGTCAGTTCGTACCCCCGCAAATGCATGTAGCCCAGCGTCATCACCAGCGGAAACATGTTGGGAACCGCCGAGATCAAACCGATCCGCAGTGAACGAAACAGCAGCGAGATCAACAGAAAAATGATTCCCGAGGCGGCCAGCAGCGAGTAGAACAGGTCACGCACAAAGACGTCCATGCACACCGCATGCAGGTAGGCGTCACCAGTCAGAGTGAACTGAATGTTGGACGGCAGTTCCGACCGCAGAACGTTTTCCACGTTTCTGAACAGTTCCTTCATTCTCGTGCTGCCGACGTCTTTGATCCTCATCATGACTCGAGCAACGGGCTCGTCTGTGCCCAGAAATGCCGATGTTGTTTGCGGCGTGTCCAACCGTTTCAACGCCTTGCGCACTCGGCGCAAAGAGTCCGCGGCCCCTGCGGGGTCGCGAAGAGCGCGGTTGTGGTCAAAGACGGCTATGAATTCGATGTAGTCGCGGTAAAACGTGACGGTGTCGTCCCGTGGAATCGTTTCCCGCATCGTGAGCAACGCGGCAGCAACGTCTCCGTCAAAGAATCGATCGCGGTGATCGGCTCGCAGCTGGATTTCCAGGGAAATCAATCCGGACATCCGTTCGTCCATTGTTCGCA